>NZ_MDAW01000122.1:0-107965 GCF_002875385.1 Vibrio sp. 10N.222.52.B12
CCGATTTACGCAACAAAGCCGCCTTTAGTCTTAAGTTCAGGTGCCGGAGCAAATGCGCGTCATTCTATTGGTACGTCAGTAATGGGAGGAATGTTATCATCGACATTTTTAGTCATATTTTTTGTTCCTGTATTTTTTGTATTAATACAGAAAATAGTAAGTATATGGAATCGAAATAAACAAAATTAAATCTGATGATATTTTATGAAAATACTAATAACACTCTGTATTACTATTATTTTAGTAAACACAGAAATTACTGCTAATGGACAATATACAGGCACAATTAGCATACCCATGAATAAATAAAATTAGATTAAGTTTTCGTAAAAATAAAATCATTACATCTCATCGTTGACAGGCTTGGTAAGAATTCATATTTACTAAGGCTGTCAACAATGATTATTTATGTAAGTACCCTTAATTTTTTAAAATTTAGCCGTTCTCATAATGGTTATTTCAACAGCGCCACTACCGTATGACGACGCACATTCGCTTGGGCATTCAACGCTTGGAATGTCGAGCTAAACTGACCGGAAGTTGCCATAAAGCCATCGAGTTTCGCATTTACATCAGCAGCACTCAGCTGGTTGGATTGGCTCTGCACAGTACGCATTTGTGAGTTCAATTCACCGTGAAACGCTTTGGCTTCTTCTAAGCTGGTTTGTACCTGCCTTATATGCTGATTCACTTTGGCGATGGTTTGCTTAATGCCATCACGAGAGCCTAAATCAAAGCTCAACTCAGCGATGCCATCAGGCTCTGATTTTAAGTTCAGCACATTCGCTTGTCCTGCAGGAAAGCGATGACCTTCGCCTGTCACTAGCACCTTTTGTTGCATTTGTTGATATGCCGTATCGCGCGCTTCAAACAAAATGGTGCCGTCTTCTGCCAGTGATGCTCGCATGCCCATCGCAATCAAACTGCGGTCGAGCATTTTCACGGTGCGCGCACCATCGGCTTGACCATCAAATTGGATCATCACCGATTGACCTTGGGGAAAATCTAAGCGGATTTGCTCGGCTTTCTCACTCAAACGATGCACGTTCAAACCGGGGATGGAGAAACGGCGAATATCCGCTTTATCCAGTTTGAGGTGCAGTTCGTTATCAATCACTTTCTGCCCGTCAAAGCGCGCCTGTTCAACCACTTGTTGAATCGATGCTTTAGAACGTACTAGCCCTTCTTGTAAACCGGGAACGTTCTGCACGCCTTGGTTGACTGCTTGGGTCAAACCTCGCTTGATTTGAGTCAGCTCTTTACCAATCACTTGCAACGATTTAGAGGCAATTTGCACCGCGGTTGCTTGTTGCTGACCTTGAGTAAGCTGAATACCGGAAACGGAATAGGCTGACGCGGTGTCAGCCTGAACTTGCGTAGGACGCGGCTTAATCGCACTGCTCGAATCCGCTGAGCGGGTTGGCATGATAGAGGCTTGTTCTTGCCCACCTAAGCGTATGCTATGGGGTCTTACCTCTACTGTGCTCATTACCATACAAAACTTCCTTAAATACGATCAAACAGGTTGAGATCGTTGATCTTCACGTAGCTAGCTTGCGTTGCTTGTAACGCCGCCATGTAGTTGCTCAAACGTACTGATGCCTCACCGTAATCCAATGCCGATAAGTCACTGGTCACCTTATCAACGAACAACTTGTTTTCGCCGTGTGCACTGTCCATTAGGTCGAGGTTGTTATGGCGACCACCAATTTCTGTCATCGCTCCCAGTACGTTCGCCAAGGTATCATCAATGGCAGATAAGCTAGCGTCTACTTCCGCTTGAAAATTCGGACTCGGGTTCTCAAATTCTGCAATCAACGCATCGATTTGGTTCAATACGTTATCGCCACCGCCAAGCTCCAGAATCTCTTTCGCCGTCATATTGGAATCCATGGTCACGCCCTTTGCGACGGTGACCACGCGCTTATCACTGTTGCCATCAACTTGGTACGCACCACCAGCATTGCTCACTGCCGGCGTGTCCGTCTGAGTACCTGAAAACAGGTAGTGGCCTTCTTCGTCCTGCGCATTGAATGAGGATTCAATCGAATCACGGTAGCTTTTAAGCTCGATGATCATGCCGCTGCGGTCTTCATCGGTTAATGTGCCGTTCGCGCCCCAAAGCACCAAATCACGCACACTCTTCAAGCTCTCGTTGACCGAATCCAAATGGGTTTCTTGAGCAGAAAGTGTGGTTTTCAGATTGGCGATATTACTCTGGTACTGGCCGATCGCGCTGTTTTCACGTTCAAGGTTCAGCAGCTTTATCGACGCCATAGGATCGTCAGAAAGCTTGGTTAGTCGGTCACCCGTGGCCATTTGTTGAAGAACATGCCCCAAACCTGCGTTGTTGGTTTGCAGGCTTTGCAGCATCATTTGGCTAAATTGACTGTCACTGATTCGCATCTCGGGTTCCTTTTAGAATAACTGCAATACAGAGTCGAAAAGCTGGTTAGCGGTGCTAATGACTTTCATGTTGGCGTTGTGTGCATTAGCGAATGTCATCAGGTTCGCCGCTTCTTCGTCGCTGTTCACCGCACTGACGTTGTCGCGCGCGGCATGCGCTTGTTTGTTCATTGCCGCTTTAGCTTCATAATCCGCTTCTGCTTGGCGTGCTTTGATCGCCGTTTCACCGACCATTGCGGTGAACGCATCGTTTAAGCTCAGCGAGCCATAGCCAGTGACTGAAACCGGCTTATTGCTCAGTTGAATTAGGTCATTCAACACATCCGCATTGCCCGGAGTGCCATCGCTGGAGAACGCTAATTCTTCCGCGCTAATATTGGTAATGGTTAGGCTCGCTGCTGGGTTTGCTGGGTCGTAGCTAAACAATGGCTTGCCCGGATTGCCGTTGAGATCTTGCCCTGTAGCCAGAACAGCGTTGTATTCATCCGCCAATGCTTTTGCCATGTCATCCAAAGCGACTTGGTTTGGCTTAAGCACATCGGTTTGATAATCGTTAATCGCGCCCAACTTACCGCCTACCGAGTGTTCAATGACAAAGCTTTGCGAGGCGAAATCGACACTCAAATCCGCAAGGTATGGGTCGCTTGGATCTGGCTTCGCTGTCAGCTGACCATAATCCGAACCCATTACCAAAGGCTGACCAGAAGCGAGTGTCACCTGCATGCTGCCGTCTGGTTGGTCGGTAGTTTTGATTTCAACGATTTGAGAAAGCTCGCCAATCAGCACATCGCGAGTGTCCATCAACTGTGCTGGGTTACCGCCTGTGCCTTGCATTTCGACAATCTGCTTGTTCACATCCGCAATGTTCGCCATCACGCTATTGGCATGGTTCAACGCCGCAGTGCGCTGGTCACTCATGTCTTTGTGCTGATTATGAAGCGACTCAGTTAACGTATTGAATCGGCGCGCCAACGCTTCTGATTCATTAATGATCTGCTGACGGTATGGGATTGATTCTGGTTTTACTGTGGCATCATTCAGCGCAGCATTGAGGGAATCTAACCCCGCAGAAACGCTAAAACCATCCGCGCCAAGCGTGTTTTCAAGCTGGCTCATGGCGGTGGTATAACCCGCTGAATACGCCGCTAAACTGTTGGTAGACCACGTTTGCTTCACCAAGAACTGGTCAGTGACACGGCGAATACTCGTCACTTCAACACCCATGCCTGGGCTGAGCTTGTTGCACTTACCGTCACCAACAGACGCGGTTAGCGCTTGTTGTCGGCTGTATCCCGGCGTGTTGATGTTTGCCACGTTTTGCGCGGTCACATCCAACGCCACACGGTTCGCGTTTAAGCCTGAAAGGGCGATATTAACAAGGTTCATTTACAGCTCCATTTTCCTGATCAGCGGCTGAGTAAATGCGGTCGTCATTCCGGCTTCACCGAGCACTTGTTTAACAGAGGCGACCGCTTGTAGCGTGGGATTAACTGCGTCGGTCTTCATCGCGATTTCATCGTTTTCAAGTTGTGACGTGCGTTCAAGGCTGACCACTTTTCCATCGTTCGCCGGAGAGACATTGCGTGATTGGTCGAACGCCACTTCGCGCATTGAAGGGCTCAGTTGCTGGATCAGCATATTGGCGATGCCGGAGTTCTGTTTTTTTGCCAATTCCATCGCCAATTGCCCATCGTACATATCGCGAAACACGCCTTGTTGTTGGCTAGCAAACGGGCTGTCTTTGTCGGCCAATACATCACTGCTGCTGCGCATTTGGCGTAGCACCATTTGTAGGAACATCGCCTCGAATTGACCCGCAACCACTTCAAGAGCACCTTCTTGATCGCGGCTTTTCTTGATGCTCGCTAGGGCGCTGTTGTCGTGATACAGCATGGTATTGATTTGTGCTTGATCGCCGCTTGTATCTAACTTCATCGCTAACTCCTTAAATCACCACAAGCTCAGCATTCAGCGCGCCCGCTTCGTTCAATGCTTGCAGAATCGACATCAGATCCGTTGGCGTTGCGCCTAAACTGTTTACGGCGTTGACGATGGTGTTCAGTTCCGTACCCGGAGGCCAAATCACCATTTGCGCTTGCTCTTCGTTTACTTCGATTTGGGTTTGATCCACGACTTTGGTTTCACCATCAGCAAACGCGTTTGGTTGGCTGACTTGCTGAGACTCGGAGATTCGAACAGTCAAGTTGCCGTGGCTTACTGCCGCTTCACCAACCTTAACGTTCTTACCAATCACCACCGTACCCGTTCGGGAGTTGAAGACGATTCGAGCTGGTTTACGACCTTCTTCCACGCTCATTTCTTCCAACATCGACATCATGGTGACACGCTGTTGGGTGTCCATTGGTGCACGCATTTCAACGCGCGCTTTGTTGATGGCTTTCGCTACGTTTGGACCAAAAGTATTGTTGATTTCACGGGCAATGTTTTTCGCCGTGGTGAAGCTAGGTTTACGCAGGTTCAGAGTAATTTCATCGCGTTGGTTGAAGTCGGTTTCGATTTCTCGCTCCAACGTTGCTCCATTGGGAATGCGACCCGCAGTTGGCGTGTTCACTTCAACCTTTGAGCCGCTTCTGCCTTCGGCTGACAAACCACCAACAACCACGCTACCTTGAGCAATGGCATACACTTCGCCATCGATACCGCGCAGTGGTGTGAGCAGTAACGTGCCGCCACGTAAGCTTTTCGCATCACCGATAGAGGAAACCACTACGTCCAATGTTTGACCTGGACCCGCCATTGGGTCAACGGATGCGGTAACACTTACGGACGCCACGTTACGTAATTTCGGGTTCATACTGTCATCAATCTGAACACCAAATTGGCGCAGCATGTTAGTAATCGATTGAGCGGTGAATTTCACTTGGTTACGGTCGCCTTGACCGGCCAAGCCCACGACTAAACCATAACCGACCAATTGGTTTTCTCGGATGCCCTGCACATCCACCAAGTCCATGATCGGAATTTCCACTTCGGCTTGTGAAGTGGCAGGAAGTCCCAAGGTCAGAGCCAATAGGAAAGAAGTAAAGAATGCATTAATTGGCTTCATTAGAATGGTACCCATGGGCTGTTGAAGAACTGAGTCAGCCACCCGGCTGCGTTGCTGTCGGCTAATGCGCCACGACCAGCGTAAGTAATGCGAGCATCCGCAATACGTTGAGAAGACACTTGGTTACTGCGGTTGATGTCATCAACACGCACAATGCCCGTTAGGCGAATAAACTCGTCGCCTTGGTTGAGTCGGAGCCACTTTTCACCGCTAATGCGAAGCACACCATTTGGCAGTACCTCATGTACCGTTACGGTGATCGCCCCTTGTAACTTGTTGCCTTGCGAGCTGGATGCGCTGCCATCGAAGTTACGGCTGCCATCAATACTCACGCCCAATTCATCAATGGTTTTGGTGCCAATGGTTGGCGTAGCAAAGTCTACCGTTGAGCTTTTGCCAAACTGTGTGCCCGCCTTCTTGCTTGAAGAGGTTTCTTCAGAGAGCTGCACGGTCAAAACGTCACCGACTCGGTAGGCTCGGCGATCTTGAAATAACGTCATGGTGTATTGGTGACGATAAAGGCTACCGGACTTGGCCTCTGGCAAGGTGTAATCCAACACTGGCGGCGCGTATTCGTCTGTGTTTGGCTCTGGCGGAATAAACTCATCACGACCTGCACATCCCACCAGCAACACGACGGCAACTGCCCAACTCTTCGAAAGCCATTTCATTGCTTTTTCCTTCATCATCACCAATTTCTTACTTACATCGATTGCGCGACAAACTTCAGCATGTCGTCTGCGGCAGAAACTACTTTGGCGTTCATCTCGTACGCGCGTTGAGTAGTGATCATGTCGACCATCTCTTCCACTACCTGCACGTTCGAGCCTTCTAAAGCACCCTGTTTGATGCTGCCTGCTCCGTCTTCGCCTGCAATCAATTCATCCGCAGGGCCACTTGCTTCTGTCTCACGGAACAAGTTACCGCCAACGGCTTCTAAACCAGCTGGGTTGATGAACTTCGCCAGCGTGATTTGACCCAACTGCTGTGGCGTTGGGTCGTCAGCCGACGTGGTTGTTACCGTACCATCCACACCCACAGAGAACGAAATCGCGTTGTCTGGGATTTGGATCTGTGGCTCTAGTGGCAAACCTTGGCTGTTGACCATCAAACCCTCTGAGTTGATGTGGAACTGACCATTACGCGTGTACATGATCTGGCCATCAGAGTTTTCGATTTGGAAAAAGCCTTGCCCCATCACCGCCAAATCCAATTCTTGAGTAGTATTTTGTGTGTTGCCTTGAGTGAAGACTTTCTGCGTACCCACAACGCGAACACCAGAACCAAGCTGAACACCGCTTGGCAGTTCATTCACTTGGTCGACTTGCGCGCCCGGCTGACGCTGAATGCTGTAAAACAAGTCTTCAAACACCACGCGGTCACGCTTAAAGCCGACCGTGTTAACGTTCGCTAGGTTATTGGAGATGGCAGTCATTTTGGTATCTTGAGCTGCCATGCCCGTTTTACTTACCCATAATGCTGAATGCATTGGTTATCTCCTTTGGACGAGAACCCCTTTGTGAAAGGGTTATCTCGCCGCCATCAATTTGTTTCCGGCTTGCGCCAAGGTTTCTGCGGTTTTCATCATACGGACTTGCATTTCGAAGTTACGTGTCAGCGACATCACGCTCAGCAGTTCATCAATGGCAGACACATTACTGCCCTCAATGTGCTCTGGAGAAAGCTGCACCGTTTCATCCGCTGGGAAAGGCACACCATCTACGCTGTGTAGCAAGCTGTCGCTCTCTTTCTGTAGTTGGTTGATTGCTGGTTTCACCATCTTCAAGGTGCCCACTTCCACTTCTGCACCACCACCCGGAGGAATCACAGAAACGCGGCCACGTTCACTGATTTCAATCTTCTGAAAATCAGGCACAACGATTGGTCCGTTTTCACCGACAACAGGGAAACCATTGATGCTCATTGCACCAAAGGTATCGACTTTGATGTTGCCCGCTCGGGTGTAAGCTTCATTGCCAATTGGTGTTTCAACGGTGAGGTAGCCCTCGCCCATGATCGCCACATCCAGAGGACGACCGGTTTTCATGATGTCGCCAGAATCAAAACGCGTTGCGGCAGAGTTGGTCACCACCATGGTGCGACCATCAAAGCCCGCACCTTGTAGCTCAACGCTGCGAACGCGTTCCATATCGGCACGGAAACCTGCGGTGTCAGCGTTCGATAAGTTGTTCGAACGTACGTGCTGAGCCTTAAGAACTCGACTCGCACCCGACGTGGCAGTAAATAACAAGCTATCCATGCGACTCTCCCATTACACCGCGTTGAACAGAGCTTGAGTCAGCTTGTCATTGGTCGAAATGGTTTTCGCATTCGCTTGGTAGTTACGCTGCGCCGTCATAAGCGCAACCAGCTCGCTGGTTAAGTCAACGTTAGAGCCCTCTAGCGCACCCGGTGTTAAGTCACCCAATGTGCCCGTGCCCGGAACACCCATGATTGGCGCGCCAGAGCTAAAGCTTTGTGTCCAAGCCGTGCCGCTCACTTTCGATAGACCTTGCGCGTTAGCAAAATCCGCAAGCACAACCTGACCTTGCAGCTGAGACTGACCATTGGTGTAAGTCGCGTAAACCATGCCGTTGTCTTCCACTCGAACGCCCGCAAGCTCACCTGAGGTGTAACCGTTCGGGTTGTTGGTGCTCACGCCAAACGCAGCGCCAAACTGAGTGCTGCCGTTCAAGCTGATATCAATGCTCATTGCGTTTGCGCCCGCTGCTGGGAATGCAACATTGAATGAACCCGTTGGAGAAGCTAGCGTGCCGTCAGTATTGAATTGAACCGTTTGAGCCGTTGCTGGCGTCGTTGGTGCACCGTCAACTTCCACGTTCACTTGCCATTCGTTATCTGATGTCTTCGTGAAGTACTGAGTTACCGTGTGCGAGTTGCCAAGTGAGTCGTACGCCTTAGTGGTGTAAGAAGAGTTGAATGAGTTTGGATCGGAAGAATCGAATGGGTAAACCGCTTGATCGACTGCCGTTGCGCTTGCGTCGAAGTTCGCCACAAAGTCCAGATTGTCGGTCGCTTTTGCGTTAAGTGAAGAAGTAGATACTTTGATGTCGCCAACAGAGCCAGTTTGAAGGTTCGCATTGTTGTCTACGCTGTAACCTTGCAACTTGGCACCGTTATTTGCGGTCACAAAGTTGTTCTTATCAGTACCAAACACACCTGCGCGAGTGTAAAGCATCTGACCCATGTGATCTTTCGTCACGAAGAAGCCGCTGCCATTGATCGCCAAGTCCATTGCACGACCCGTGCCTGTCACCGAACCATTCTTATCGAAGTTCTGAGAAATCGACGCCACTTCTACGCCGCCCGGTTGCATACCGTTGTAAACCGCGGCAAATTCTGTGCGTCCACCTTTAAAGCCGTACGTTGATGCGTTGGCAATGTTGTGGCTGATGGTGTTTAACTCTGTGTTGGTCGCATCCAGACCACTAAGTGCGATGTTAAAACTCATAAATAACCTCTGATTTCCTTATTTGGTTAAGCACCAAACTGAGTGATTTGATAGAAAGGAACGTTGCCAACGCCTTGAACATTGACCAGTGCTGCGCCACCTGAGCTAGGAATACGTACCTGCTCAACCGTACCTGCCAGCAAAACATTTGGGCTCTTTTGCCCTTCTTGAACTTCCACCGCAACGGTGTATTTACCCGGTTTCAAACCAAGCTCTTCGGGATTGATCGAGAACTCGACGTCACCCGCACCGTGTGCACCTAAAGGCACTTTGGTTGATTGGCCGAACTCATTTTTGACGACTAACGTCACTTGGTTCGAACCGTGTTCAAGCTCGACCTTGCCACTTTGCACGCCTTCACCAAGTTCAAACTCGTTTGAAGAGACGTACACGGTTTGACCAACCAAACCAGCCGTTGAAAGCACCTGCATGTTGTCGAGCAATACCATGCTGTTTTGCATCAGCATCGACATGTTTTCAGTACTTTGAACTTGCGAAAATTGCGCTAGCTGGCTGACATACTCAGTGCCATCAAGCGGGTTAAGTGGATCTTGGTTTTGAATTTGCGCCACCATGAGCGAGATAAACTCGTTTTGCAGTGACGTTGCGCTGTTCATATCCGATGGGTTCGCTGAAATGCCGCCAGTGTCACCACTAGCGGTCGTTGCGACTGGTGCGTCAGAAGAGAGCGCGGTGTATTGTGCGAGACTCATTAATTACCCTGCCCTAGTCGAAGCAGACCTTGCTGCATGCTTTTCACATTCGTCAGCACTTCCACATTGGTTTCAAAGCTGCGCGTTGCGGACATCATGTCGGCCATCTCTGACACCACATCAATGTCTGGGTAGTACACGTAGCCTTCGTCGTTCGCTAACGGGTTGTTAGGTTCGAAGCGTTTTTCTGCCTGACCCGCGTTCTGCACCACATCTACAATGCGCACTTCCGCATTCGGATAAACACCGTTTTCCGTCGCCATCTGCGTTTTTTGATACACAGTGGCGAACACAGGTTTGAGTGCTTTGTAGGCATCATCTGGATTGGCAGACACCGCGTCGGCGTTGGCAAGGTTACTGGCTACCGTGTTCAGGCGAACGGTTTGCGCCGTCATCGCCGAGCCAGTGATCGAATAGATATCAGTAAATGACATGTTTAACGTCCCTCAATCACTTTCGCCAAGCCACTGAATTTCATGTTGAGAAACGTCAGGCTGGTTTGAAAGTCCATGTTGTTTTGCGTGAACTTGGCTTGTTCAACGCCCAGTTCCACAGTGTTGCCGTCTTTGCTGTTTTGGTAAGGCACCGAATATTGCGCCTCAACCTGAAACTTCGGCACCGGTTTGTTCACACTGCCCACTGACATTTGATTCATCACGGTGGTGAAACTTAGGTCCTTTGCCAAGTACCCTGGGGTATCAACATTTGCTAGGTTACTGGCGAGGACTTTGGTACGCTGAACGCGAAAATTGAGTGCCTCTGGATGTACACCTAACGCATTTTCGAATGTGATCGCCATGCATCTTTCCTTAAAGTCGGCTCGAATACGCCAAGATCAAAACAAGATGCATGCCATAAAATTTAGTTATATATATCAATGAATTACAAACAAATAAGGAAGCCTCGCTTCCGGTTTACGGAAACCATTCAAGCCAAGGGGAAAGGTCGATTTTCCTCAATCATGCTGCTTTGCGGTTTGGCTTTGAGTGCAAGCTCAGTCAGTGCTTTAGCGAATGAGAAAAACCTAACCGCAGACGAGTTAAAAGCCATTGTCGGCGAGCAGTTTGAGCAAGAAGTGGCGCAAATAGCACACTCACGCCAATGGGGAAACTACCAACTCGATTATCAAATATGGGTGCCAGGCTCTGCCAATCATCTACCGGTTTGTGATGCACCTTTGGCAATCACAGGACGCGATAATCGTCCGTTGCCTGTTGGCAATTTAAAACGTGCTGTCAGTTGTGAAGCAGTGAGCTCTCCATGGCGCATCAATGTCACAATCAAATCAGCGGTGACGCTTTCTGTTCTTGTCGCCACCAGCACAATTGACCGCAACGAAACCCTCTCTGCCTCAAACTTAAAATCAGAAACACGCACGATTTCACGCCAAGACGATTTCTACACGAAAACAAACCAAGCCATTGGACTTGAGACCACCCGCCGCATTCGAGCTGGTCAAATCATTGACCCAACCAACTTAAGTTCGCCGCCATTGATCGAGAAGGGCAACGAAGTGATCATCATCGCCAGCAAAGATGGATTTAGTGCCAGCACCAAGGGTGTCGCTTTAGAACAAGGTAAGAAAGGTCAGCAGATTGAGGTAGAAAACATCAGTTCTGGCAAGGTGATACGCGCTGTTGTAACGGGGCTCAATCAGGTGCATACCCAATTTTGATTTTGGACTCAGGTTATCATTTTTCGATTTAGGCACTCGTCAGGGCACGTGAACTTCGAGTACAAAAAATAAATATTTAATGTTCATCACACCCTAGTCGCCTATTCGATCTAGAACATGATGATTGAGGACAACAGCATGAAAATCGACAAAGTCGCGGGCGGTCATGTCCCACAAACTAAATTCCAGCAGGCGAGTAAAAAGCCAGTCGACACCATCGCACAGAGCAAAGTTAACGAGCCTGCATTCCAAGCGAACACAGCAGCGATCGAGCGCGCTCAAGCAGAAATGAAATCCCTGCCAGACGTAGACATGGCAAAGGTTGAGCAAATTCGCAATGCGTTGGCACGTGGTGAACTGAATCTAGATACCAAAGCATTATCCAAAGCAGTAATGCAATTTCACACCGGTCACGAGTAACGCAGCGCATTAGGAGTCATGCATGGCAACGGCGGCATCACAGCATATTCAGCAGTTTGTTCGTTCTATTTCGGAAGACATCAAACTCTACCAGCAATTGTTGGGGCTGATTCAGCAGCAAAAAGCACTGTATTTGAAGTTCGATGGTGAGGCGCTAAGCGAGAACATTCAAAAACAAATGCCGATTTTGAATCAGCTTGGTCGTTCTGCAAGTGAAAGAAGCCAGTTAATGCGTAAGCTCGGATTGCCTTGTAATGAGACCAGTGTGAATCGTATTTTCAATGCCTTGCCCGCCAAGATTGGTACGCAAGCGAGAAAACAATGGACGCTGTTGGAATCCTTGGTGAAACAATGCCAACAGAACAATCAGAGCAATGGCCAAAGCTCTGCAGCGTTCCAAGAGTTAGTCAGTCAACTCAAACAACCTGTGCAACACACTTATGAAGAGCGTTCGTTCTAAACAACGATTCTCGCCTTGCCTGCAGAGTCTACCGCCATCCCGGTCGATTGCTGTGGGCTTTTTTGTTTTGTGCGCAATGTGCTTGTCTCCAATGACGATGGCCAAGCCGCATAAAGCCAGTATCGACCAGCAATATCAAGTGCTCGCGCCATATCAAACGCAAATTAGCCAACGTCTCGATTCCGTTAGCCCACTTCTCGATCATATTTTCAAACAGCTTAAGCAAAAGTCTTTACCCGCCAACTTGGTGTTAGTGCCCATGCTGGAATCATCTTACAACCCGAAAGCAGTATCACACGCCAATGCCGCCGGTTTATGGCAACTGATTCCTGCTACAGCGACGCGCTTTGGCTTGCAAGTGAGCGATAAGCAAGATGAGCGCTTTGATACTAAAGCCAGCACTCAAGCCGCCATAAGATATTTGGAATTTCTGTATAACAAGTTTGATCAAGATATTGCGCTCACTCTGGCCGCATACAACACAGGAGAAGGTCGCGTTGCACGAGCCATCAAAAAAGCAGATAGTCGAGATTTCACGGCACTTACTTTGCCCAAAGAGACTCAGCAATACGTTAATCGCTTTTACGCATTGGAACGTTTGGTAAACATACAGCAATTGCGTACCGATTCTTTCCAGCCATTACTTTTGTTTGCAAACCAATCCTCCATCTACGCCGAACCGCTTATAGACCTTAGTCGATTACCCCCACTCGTGGAATTGTGAACACTCTCACTAAATTCCACCAATGTCAGAAGCACGTAAAATTACAAGATCCTGTTCTGCCAATTTGCAAACTCGTGATCTCGATGCAAACGCGTGCATAAAAGTTACGGTAATGTATCTCAAAGATAAGAAAGAGCAGTGGTTTGCTGATAATTTACCAACTTGCACTTGTGTATTGGCTAGATATCCATCACATTACGTGTGCAAATAAAGTGAAAACCAATAGTTAGACCTATTAATTATTTACACAACAAATATAAAGCCGCTATTGTTTTCACAGATTGATACAAAAAACAGAATATCGAGATGACGCTTCGCTTGCGCGTCTGGAATAAGTCCGGGTTCCGGGGGGGAGCTCGGACTTTTTTTATTGCTTGGAAGTTACAATTTTGATCTGAGGAGGGTTACAACAACTCTTTTGCGATAAGTTGTAGCAAGAAGGTTTCGCGTTCAATGCTCATTCCTTTCTTCGGGCTTTCCGCCATCGTCTTTTCATTGTGCGCGATCGCGTCGTGAACATTCATCCATACTGGGCGCATGCCGTTCTTCACTTCGTAATCTTCATAAGCTGTTTCACCTAACTCACGGTCAATTTTGCACGTGTAGCAGTAAGACGTCATGTGCATCACATCGGCATCGTCTTTGTACCAAGGACGAAATTCTTCGAAGATACCGTAAGGCTTGATGTTGTGAATGTTCTTCGCACCCGTTTCTTCTTCTAGTTCACGAACCAGACCAGCAATCACATCTTCACCCTCGTCGATACCACCACCAGGCAAGGTGTAGTCATGGTAACGCTCTGTGTAAAGAAGCAGGACATCTTCACCATCTAATACAATGGCGCGCGCCGCATTGCGTTGGAAGATGATTTTGTCATCCAGATGTTCGATGTCTGGGTGCGTGGTGGTTTTCAAATGTCTCATCGCAGAATCCGCTGTGAATGTTTTGCGCGCATACTACCGAAATTCATGCGCATTCCCAAGTTTCAATTTGATCACGTCTGAAACAAATATAGGCGAACAGTGAGCAAATTCTAAAATTGCACAGAATTCCCTTACAAGCGTCGTGCTTTTAACAAACATAAGACAATATTTTTCTGAAACTCTCCTATAATCAACACACTACTCGTTAATCCCATGCGGAGATCAAGAATGAAAAAGACAACTTTAGTAACGGCAGTGGCAGCAGCGATGGTGTTGGCAGGTTGTTCAACTTATGAAGGTGCGACTCGCTCAAATGAATACACATCAGCAGCAAACCCAGCAGCGGTATACTGCGTACAGCAAGGCGGCGAGCTAGATACAGTAACGGAAAATGGTGAACGCGTAACTTACTGCCAACTGTCTGAAAACGAGCGCTTTGAGCAGTGGGAATACTACCGCAACAACCACAAAGAAGATGGCGAGTCGTAATAGGGTCTGTTGTTCTTTCGCGATTAAATTTTGTTCGGATGGGGACGCCTAGTCAAAATCGTTTTAGGCGAGGCAAGGATTATGTTGCCTAGTCATTCTAAGCAAATACTCCTTAACGAAGCATAAAACGATTTTAGTCGGGGGCGCCTAGCCGAACCCTTTGGGCAGCGTTTGTTGGCCATTTCTACTGCGTTATCGACTTCTCATGTAGGCTAGCTACACAGCAAAGTCTCTGCCTTGTATAAATATCCAACAATTCGCTGCAAAAATCAGCTCGAAAGGTCAACAGACCCTAATAGTTAACATTTGCGCAATCTAAGATTACAATTTTATCAACAAAGGAGCGTTAAGCTCCTTTTTGTTTACCGTAAATTTCCCTACATTCTGATACTTAGCCCTTTATCCACCAGCCTTACCGCATAGCGATACGATATCGAACGGCGTTTTATTCTGACATTTCCCTGACATTACTTTCCAAGTGGTCAATAAAATCCCTTGCACACATCACGAAATTTCACGTTTTTTCCACATTTTTATCGGAGCGGGTGGTCAGGATGAAAACAAATACTGTTAAGCAAGCCGAATCGGTACAAACGAACGTCATTACAGAAGAATCAAAACGCATCATCTATAAGTCGATGCTAAGTGCACTCACCATTGTTGCCATCAGTATTTTAGTCAACCTAAGTATCCGAGTGGACTACGTTTTATTAGGTTCTTCATTGGGCGAAACCTCTATTACTGAAACACTGCAATTGATCATGCTGGCGGTTGCATCTTGGTCTTTCTTCCGCATGTCTAAACAAGAGACTCATGTCTCACATGCCGCGATACTTATTTCCGGCTTTTTTGCGGTATTGATGATCCGTGAAATGGATTACTGGTTTGACATGATCCACCACGGTTCTTGGGTCTTTCCTGCCCTTGCGTTAGCGGCACTGGCTTGTGCGAAAGCTTACCAAGGTGGTAAAGGCACCGTGAACGAAATGGCAACCATTCTACAATCACCTTACATGAAGCTACTTATCGGCTCAGTGATCTTGTTGTTGGTGTTCTCTCGCCTGTACGGCATGGGTAGCTTCTGGCAACACGTAATGGGCGAGCACTATGTACGCGATGTGAAAAACATCTCGGAAGAAGGCATGGAGCTGTTGTGTTACAGCCTAATCGCGCTAAGTGCTGTACGCACACGCTGCGAACTAAAGCGTCAGTAAGTTGAAGTTGCTTAACTAGCCAGTCGCTTCGGGGTCAAGTTGCAAGTTCAACGCCGTTAATATCGGATGAAACACTGCTAACGCTTGCTCTGCTGCAAGCACTGAATCATCAAAGGCCGTCATTTCGATGGCCTTTTTCATATCTGCAATTTGCCCTCGCACTTCAGGCTCTAAATCGAGCGCTTGAAGCTTTTCTATCGCTCCAAGAGCAATGGCTAAAGGCTTTGCTCGCACCTCAACGAGTTCACGTTCAAAGGCACCGCGCTTAACTCCCTCTAGATACACGCGGTAAGTCGTGAGTTCATCAAACAACAAAAACGCTTCCGCTAAAACACCTGCATTAGGGTAAGGCACACTCACATGATGTGAAAGGTCGAGTGGAATATTGAGCTTTACCCCCATTTCCGCACAGCGCGACTTCAACACGCGCAATAAGCCTTGCTCATCCATTAAGGTTTGAATCTCGATGATGCGCTCTAGGTGATAGTCATTGGAGAGTAAAGTGACTTCAATGGTTTGCCCTGTTTCGCAAAGGCCACTCCTCAATAATTCCGCAGCAGCATTTTGCATGTTCTGCACTGTATTGAGTGAACAATTCTCGATGATGACCTGCTGCTCTGGAAAATCGATTTCCCTAGCCTTGGCTAACTGGCAAAAGTAGCGATACATCGCATCCGCTTCTGAGACGGTTTGTCCTTGAGTCACACCGCCACAAAAAACCAAGGCAGTCGTCTCAAAGCAAAATTCGTTTAAAACATTCAACAGCGCTTCCACGCGTGATCGGCCTTCAGCACTCAACTGATCGTGCACTAACCGCTTACCTAGAATGATCACTACCTTGTTTAACTTCATTACCCAGATCTCAATTACTCATACTTTAGCGAACAATTTGTATACAAAAATTTGCTTTGCCAATACTCTTTCAGGCATTAACATCTAATTAACAATGTCGTTCTAGAGACCTGAACAAAGGTCCGCAGAGAAAGGAAGTCAATTATGCTGTCGATTTTCGATATTTTTAAGGTCGGTGTCGGTCCATCCAGTTCCCACACCAATGGCCCAATGCTCGCAGGTTACCATTTCACTCAACTACTTAGCGACTCTATGGCGAAAGTGCACAAGGTGCAAGTTGACCTTTACGGTTCTTTATCGCTGACTGGCAAAGGCCATCATACAGACCGTGCCACCGTCCTTGGTTTGATGGGCAATAAGCCCGATACCATTAAAATGACCAGCGTCAAGAGTGCACTGCAACATACCATTGAACATGGCACACTCTCGGTCGCAGGTGTTCATGAAATCGTGTTTAGCTATGAGCACGATATTGTCTTCCACAGTGATAACCTTCCCCTTCATGAAAATGGAATGACCATCACGGCTTATGATGCTGCTGGTGATCAGGTGACGTTTGAAACTTACTACTCTATCGGTGGTGGCTTTATTGCAACCGCAGCCGAGTTGGAAAATGGCAGTTCCGAAGCGGAAGTACAGGTACCTTACTCATTCAAATCCGCCGATGAAATGCTAGAAAAAGCCGAGCAGAACGGATTCAGCTTAGGTGGAATGATTCTGCAAAACGAACGTGCCTTCCGTGAACAGGAAGAGATCGATCAAAAAGCCGAACAGATCTGGAAAGTGATGTCGCTGTGCATGCAACGAGGCTTTGATACCGAAGGCATTCTCGAAGGCGGGTTGAACGTAACGCGCCGCGCGCCAAACCTACTCAAAAAACTCGAAGCCAATGCGGCAGTCGAGAACGATCCAATGGAGATCATGGATTGGATTAACCTGTTTGCTTTCGCAATGAGTGAAGAGAATGCTGCAGGTGGTCAGGTAGTGACGTCACCAACCAATGGTGCTGCCGGTGTTATTCCTGCCGTGCTTATGTACTACCATCGCTTCATTAAAGAGCTCGATAACAAGCAATTGAAAGACTTCTTAGCCGTGGCGGGGGCGATTGGCATCTTGTACAAAACCAACGCTTCCATCTCAGGAGCAGAGGTTGGATGCCAAGGCGAAGTCGGGGTATCGTCTTCGATGGCGGCCGCAGGCTTAACGGCACTGCGTGGAGGCAGTAATGAGCAAATCTGTATTGCCGCAGAAATCGCCATGGAGCATTCGCTTGGCATGACTTGTGACCCAATTGGTGGTCTGGTTCAAGTGCCGTGTATCGAGCGAAACGCGATGGGCGCGATGAAGGCCATTAACGCATCACGCATGGCACTGAAACGCACCAGCAAATGCCTTATTTCATTAGATAAAGTTATCGAAACCATGTACCAAACGGGCAAAGACATGAATAAGAAATATCGTGAGACATCACTTGGTGGACTCGCGGTGATTCATATGGCCCCACCATGCGAATAGCATACTTTATATCAGTTATTGCTAATTAATATTTTTCATTGTTGGCGGACAAAATTCCGCCAACGCCTGTTTTCTTATCAAAAACCACCTTATTTACTCAAACTCTCCCGTCTGTTTATTATTTCAACGACTTTTCAAAACCTTAAAAACCATATGAGAACAATCATCTTATAAATTGTTACTTTTTGGTCATTTATTCACATAATTTCTAGTTGATCTAGAACAACACATTAGTGAGGCAAACGTTTCGCATTAGAAATTTTAGTGCATTAAATTCAGTTTATGCGACAATTGTTTCAATATGTAACATAGCGTTTAAGTAACATTTAACAGAAATAATAACTACCTTTCTCGCAATAGTGAGTATTTAATTATGTGGAATAAACTAAATAAATCTATGATGTTCTGCCAAATGATGTTTGGCTTATCATTTTACGGCGTGTTAGTCAGTCTGACGCGTTTTTTCTTAGAGGATCTGAATTACAACGAAGCTGATACCATGATGATCGTGGGTGCCTTTTCGGCGATTGGCCCTCTATTTGCGATTGCTGGCGGCTTTATCGCTGACAAATTTTTAGGTGCTTACCGCTCTCTATCGATTGCCTTCTTAGCATTCGCATCTGGCTATGTACTGCTTGTTCTTGGTGCTTCGGCAACCAACGTACCGCTTTCCATGTGTGGTATCGCGCTAGCAAGTTACGGCCGTGGTTTAATGTCTCCTTCTTACCCTAGCTTGTACAAACGTACCTTTAAGTCGCAAGAAGACTTCGAGAAAGGCTACCCAATTAACTACTCAGTGAACAACGTGGGCGCTTTCCTAGGCCAATACTTGTTCCCTATGATTGTGCTTATCATCGGCTTTAATGGTGGTTTCACTATTTCAGCAGTGATGGCTGGTGCAGCATTGGTGATGCTACTTGTGTTCCGCAAAGGCTTGGTTGGCGTTGCTTCTGATCTGGATCGTCAAAGCGTAAGCATGAAGAACTGGATTTTCTTCGCGATTATCTCAGCGGCGATGATTGCACTGGTATTCTTCATGTTCTCTAACATGGATATCGGTCAAAACATCGTTTACGCCATCGGCGGTGCAGCGATTCTTTACTTTGTTTCTTTGATGTTGAAAGCAAGCAAAGCAGAATCATTGAAGATGGGTACTATCCTTATCGTTACCTTCCTAACCACGTGTTTCTTCGTTTACTACGGTCAAATGATGACTTCAATGAACATGGTAGCGATCAACACTCTGAAAGGTTCTCTATTTGGCTTCATCCCACTAGAGCCTGAAGCAGCAATGGCAATGAACCCACTATGGTGTATGGTTGGTGGCCCTATCGTTGCTGGCTTCTTTGGCATGCTAGAAAAACGTGATATTCACCTATCAACCGCGACTAAGATTGCATTGGCATTCGTGCTAACCGCTATCGCATTCGGCATCCTAACGTTCGCGGTAACGACTGTTGGCGAAGACGTTATCATCATGCCTGAAATCTTCCTAGCGATTCACTTCTTCCAAGCAATTGCGGAAGTTATCGTAGGTTCAATGGTAGTTGCGTTCATTCTATCTGTGGCACCTAAGCACATCGAAAACTTCTCAGTAAGCTTGTTCTCTGTAGCAATCGCACTAAGTGGTATCGTTGGTGCTGCGTTCTCTACGTCTATCGCACTAGAGAAAGGCCAAGAGATCACGCAAGAAATCGTACAACACGTTTACGGCGAATACTTCCAACTGCTGACTATCCTAGCGGTGGTAATGGTGGCTATCGCACTTGGTGCATCGTTCATCATTCGTAAGATGCTTGAAGCAGCAAAACAAAGTGAAGCTGAATTGGAAGTGGTTGAGCAAAACTAATTCTCTCTCAGCAGCAAACGAAAAACGGAAGCCAAGCGGCTTCCGTTTTTTTATCGACAAAGAAGAAGGATAGAGAAATCATTAAGCGGTTAAAGTAACCATCAGATAACCGTTGAGTGCGAGTACTAAAGTAACGATAACCATACCGACATAAGAGACCCATTTGTTATTTTTGAACTCACCCATCAAGCGTTCGCTGTTGGTAAAGATAAGCAATGGGATAATCGCCAACGCAATACCAAAGCTCAACACCACTTGGCTCATCACCAAGATATCGGTGGTGTTCATGCCTAAACCAATCACCACAAACGAAGGTGCCACAGTAATAAAGCGTCGTACCCACATTGGAATAGAGAAGCGGACAAAGCCTTGCATCACCACCTGACCTGCCATTGTGCCAACAACGGTAGAAGACAAGCCTGAAGCAATCAACGAAACACCAAACAACACAGATGCGGCTTTACCTACCAATGGCGTTAGCGTCATGTACGCTGTTTCAATTTCCGCCACATGTTGGTTGCCTGAGTAATGGAACACGGCAGCAGCCATCGCCACAATTGCGATATTCACAAAGCCTGCAATTACCATCGCAATCAACACATCAAAGCGAGTGGTGCGAAGGCGAGTTTTGGTGCTTTCGCCATAGCTGTTTTTGAACAGTGCAGAATGAAGATAGATCACGTGAGGCATTACAGTCGCGCCTAGAATACCCGCAGCAAGATAGATTTGATGTGAATCCGTAAAGGTTGGAGTCAGCAAACCTTTCACCATTTCACCGCCCGCAGGGTGCGCAAAAAACAGTTCAGCAATGTAGATAACCGCCACCAACATCAAAAGTGAACCGATCACGACTTCTAGCGGTTTTTGACCTTTCTGGTTAAGCATCAAAATCATCACGGTTGCTACCGCAGTGATCATCGCTCCTTCCATTAAGCTAATTCCAAACACCAACTGAAAGCCGACTGCTGCACCGATAAACTCGGCAAGGTCTGTCGCTATCGCGATGATTTCAGCTTGGATCCAGTAGAAGCCTACCGCCCATTTATTTGGTAAGTGGTCACGTAGATGCTCCGCTAGATTTTTGCCTGTAACGATACCTAGCTTGGCGGATAAATACTGAATCAACATCGCCATTAGGTTTGCCCATAGCACTACCCAAAGTAGCTGGTAACCAAATGAAGATCCTGATTCAATATTTGTCGCAAAGTTGCCTGGGTCGATGTAACCAATCGCGGCAATAAACGCCGGGCCTAACATCAGCATTTTGCGTTTGATTTTGTTGAATGCCGAAACTTTTGATGTTGTGGCGGCATCTAAATGTATGGATGCATTATTTATCGATACATTACTCATGACGATATTCCTCTCTAGTCGATGAGAAGAATCATACGCTCACCCAAATGAGAATCAATATCATTTAGGTGCGTAAAAACGGTAATTAAGATTTCAACAATTAATTTTTAATTATCGATAAACAAAAGCTATCAAAGATTTCTATTGAATTTGGCTTGCCATCGACCAAAAACAACAATGCCGCGTTAGACGCGGCATTGAAAGCGGGGGATGGTTTCGATTACTTAGTCGCGACGGCCGCGCAATTGAATCGGTTGGTTAGAAGCGTCTGTTTGAATCATCACACCACCGTAAGTAGCGTCATTACGACCTTTAAGAGTCAGGTTAGAATCCGCACGCTCCACATTAACTTGGTTTGTTTGGCTAGTAGCCATATCAATGGTACCCGTGTATGAGCCATCGCCAGCGAATGCTACATTCATTGAACAAGCCATTAAGCCTACTAGTGCGATTAGTTTTTTCATACGTCACCTCGATTATTTGTGGTACATCGTTTCGATGAAGAAACTGTAGCAACAGTTCCAAAGTAGCACGAGGAAAACCCGAATTTACCAAATGGAAATCCTCGGTCAAAAAATGCTTTTCTGCCATAAACTTAGAATTGACCATCCCCTGTCTTTTTTTATGACAGGCGGAGTTATGATGCCGTGGCAACGTTGGCTGGAGTAAAAGAATGACAATGAATCTGGATATACAAAACGTTTTGGTATTAAAGCGCATGTATGAGCTGCGTAATGTTCGTTTAGTGGCAGAATCGATGGGGAAAACCTCAGGTGCCATCAGTAAGAACTTAACCAAGATGAAAGCGCAACTGGACGATCCTTTGTTCATTCAAACCAAAAATGGCTTTGAGCCGACCTCGTTTGTCGAAGCCAACATGCCTCATTTTGAGCAGATTCTAGCAAGCGTGGATGCCATCAAACCACAAGAGTTTTCACCCACTCACTTTACTGGTGAAGTATCCATTTACGCCAATACCCTGTTCTGGGATCGCTTTGGCGACAAACTGTACATTGAACTTATCAAGCAAGCACCTAACGCGAGATATGCGTTTTTAAGGTGGGGGGCAGATGCGCGCAATCGCATCATTGAAGGTGAGAATGCCATTGCTATTCACTACTTTGATGAGGACCTGCCTCAATCCATCGCTCAAAAAGAACTTGGTCGAGGGAAAGCCGTCTTCTTTGTGAAAGAAGATCACCCAGCACAAGATTTTCAATCTTTAAGTGATTACACCTTTGTTCTGTTCAAAACACCGGGGTGGAACGATCACAAATACCCGCTTTTGGATCGATTGAGAAACATCGGTTTTCACGTTGAGCCCAAAGTTGAGATTGAGCACCCTGCGATGATTCACAGCATTATCATGAACACCGACCATTTTGGGATCACCATGAGTGGTAACGTTCCTGAATCATGTCGCAGTATCGAGCTACCAAACGGGCTGGAACTTGGCGTGAGCTTTGTGATGAGTTGCCGACGTTCTCAGCAGCATGACCCACAAAATCAATGGTTGTTTGATGTGATTCAATCCATCATTAAGCAGCATTCAAAGCCAGATTAAAATTTGATTTCACCGAGTACCCCGAGCGTAATGGCTTGGTGATGCTTATTAATGTATTCAATATCTTGCAAGTAAGCGGTATGGTGACAGTCCTCCATATTGGCTTGGAACTGAGCATCGTCTTTTGCAGCCATTGACCGCATGTGGTCTACTAACGCCGTCAAACGCAACGTCATTACCTCAACCAACTCTTCACGTTCTAATCGAGTACAGCCATAAGCATCACAGAAGATCTTGGCTCTGCGAATTTGCTCCTCAAGCGTCCCCATTTTGTCGTCTTCATCAGTTTTGAACGGTGCCCAGCCATACACAGAAAAGGCGATGTCCCATATTCGAGGAGCTGGGTGAGCGGTATCAAAATCGAATACCCCCACCACAACATCGCCCTCTAACGCGACGTTATAAGGCATGAAATCGCCATGGCAAATCACCTCTTTTGGAGAGCGTGAAGGCAGCATCCAGTGATGGACATCTTGTGTATTGAGCTTGAGGAAACTTTCAGAGGCATCGTGAAAATGACGTAGTAGCTTAGCAGCGGATTTCAGCGCCATTAACGAACTAATTGGCCCTTCTAGCGGGTAATTGTAAGTGTCACCTTCAACGAAAGTCAGCAGCTCTTTTCCTCCCTCGATGGAGACGGCTTTTGGGCAAACAGCAAAGCCGTGGCTGTGAAGATGTTGAAGTAATTGATGAACCGTCATCGTCCAATGACTGGCAGGCCGGCTAACGAGCTCTCCCTTTCGATAAATGGCATTCTCTCTGCCACCTTCTAACGCTTCCATTACAGCTCCTTGATGCTCAGAGCGTGCGCTCTGTGAGTGATGACGACATGAAACGTACTTCGTCATCTTAGCACCCGAACTTTACTCATGGAGGCTGATAATGTTTCAGATTGTTAGATAAATCGCAGTTCGTTTCTGTCTTGTGATTGAGCCCTAAAATTGCGCTTCTAAGCTTTGCCTTAACCACTCGATAAATGCTTTCACGTGCGGTCTTTCTTCACCGCGAACAATCATGTGATGCGCACCTCGACTTGGCATCGACCAATCTCCGATTTGCACCAACGATCCTTGCTGAAGATGGTCCTCGACCAATAAGTCCCTTACAAGCAAAACCCCCAGTTGATTCACTGCCGCTTCAATCGCTAACAGAGAGTGTTCAAACTCACCTGTGAGCTTCACCCCTTTGCATTCAACGCCTTGATACGCTAACCAGCACTGCCACGTTTCTTGGTAGCCACCCGTAGCCAACTTAGGCAAGCGAGCAAGATCAGATAAGTGAGAAATGGGATTAAGATGCAAAAAGCCTGGGCTTGCCACCACAATCCAATTTTCTTGTGTCAGTTGAATGGCTTGCTGTGACTGCCAATCGCCATAACCATTAATGATCTCCACATCAGCGATATCACTGTTGCTCGGCATTGCGTTGGCTGTGGTAGAGACTTTAAAACTCACTTTAGGGTGTTGTCGATGAAAATCAGCCAGTCGTGGCATTAGCCATTGAGAGCAAAAGCTGTGTGCCACGTGTAACGTTAGCTGCGCCTGCTTTTGTCGGGAGAAAAGATGTTGAGTCGCAGCAGATAAACTCTGAAAGACGTGACTTACCACAGGTAAATAATCATGAGCAGCTTGAGTGAGGTTGAGCTGAGCACCATTGCGTTCAAACAAGGTGGCGTCTAAGTACACTTCGAGGGATTTAACTTGCTGACTGACCGCGGCACGGGTGACATTAAGCTCTTCTGCCGCCTTGGTAAAGCTTTGCAATCGAGCAGTTGCTTCAAACGCTTTGAGAGAATTGAGTGGCGGTAGGTTTTGCATATCTGGCTCCAGACGAACGAGTAAGAAAATACTATGACGGAGCTGTGACAGATAAATGAAGGGAAACGAAAAAGCCAGCGTCAGACGCTGGCTTTTAAAGTTACTGATTCAATAATGAATTATTGAGCAGCTTCTTCAGTTTGGTATTGGAACGCAGGAACAACAACTTCTACACGACGGTTCTCTTCACGACCTTCGCGAGTTTCGTTGCTAGCTACTGGGTTAGCTTCGCCCATACCTTTAACAGTCATACGGTCTGCAGCGATACCTTCAGCTTGGAAGTGATCAGCAACTGCTTGTGCACGCTTCTCAGTTAGCTGTTGGTTGTAAGCTTCAGAACCAGTTGTGTCACTGTAGCCGTTGATTTCAACTTGAGCTTGTGGGTAAGTGTTCATTAGCTCTACAGTACCGTTGAACGCAGAAGCGTCTTGTAGATCAGCGCTTTCTAGGCCGAATTGTACTGTTGCTGTTTGAGCTGGGTATTCGTTCTCAACGATGCGAGTCGCTGGACGAGTTTCAACTACTTCTTCTTGAACTACTGGCTCAGAACCGAACTTGTAGTTGAAGCCGATACCGAAGAAGTCAGCATCCATGTCGTCGATGATGTCATCAGACATGTCTTGGTAACGTTGGTACTCAGCGCGTAGGCTCCAGTTGTAGTTGATTTGGTATTCAGCACCTAGAGAGCCAGTTGGTACGAAATCTTTCTCGTCACCAGCCATCATGTATGCAGCACCTACTTTAGCAAATAGGTTCCAAGAATCTGTTAGTGGTAGGTTGAACTTAGGAGCAAGAGTGATTGCCCATAGGTCGCCATCTACTGTGTTTAGACCAGCTTTGTTGAAGTTAGCTGTGAAGTTACCTAGGTAATCAACGCCGTATTCAGCAGCAACGTATTCGTTGAAGTTGTAACCGATGTGCATGCCAGCTGCGAAGCTATCGTCATCACATGGAGCGTCAAGGTGACAAGCGTCGTTTAGTGCGTTGTAACCTAGTTTACCGCCAACGTAAGTATCAGCAAGAGCAACATTCGACATTACGCCACCAGCTAGAATGGTAGCCACTGCAAGAGCGATTTTTTTCATTATTTTACCTTTAATGCGAAGGCGACCCGACTACTATCCACAACTATACAGCTGCCATCACGCAAGTCAGAACCTACACTGTTTCGAGTGATTAAAAACTATGCCATTGGTCTCAATCAAAACGTCATCAGACATCTGAACGTCATCAGACATCTGGAATGAGCACTTATCTTCAAGCATTTTTCTCAGAGCTCAGGTCCGAAACGAACCTCCGATTGTTTGGCGCATTCCGAATGATTCAGAGCACAAACAAAACGGACAAATCGTTCCAAAAACAGAACACCAAAATGCGAATTATCCTAAGCTAGGCGCAATAGTACATAGCAGCTATATTTTATTTTTAGCTACTGTGCCTACAAAGGGCGCTAAAGCATAAGATTGCTAAATGATTGAGATGAGATAACTTTTGTGACATAAATCTCAAAACAGACTTTAACAGAACAACCTTCGCTTTCATAAATTAGATTTCTTATCGTGACGATTAGTTTTTTTTATCGATAGCCACATAAGCACCAGAAACTGAAGGTTTTTTGTTTTTATTGGCGAAAAAATTTACAGTCACCAGACATTGAGGTAGGAAAAAACGCACAAAAAACACAGCCTACAAAAAGCAGGCTGTGAACTAATTGCTTTAAATCTTGTCGGAAACCGCCAACGTTGCCGCCAATACATCTTGGCCAAACAGCACACTACGTTCCGGAGACCAGCCGTAAAGTGGGTCGGGATGGTTATTATTGTCTTTGAATGGCATCTCGATGGTGTAAGACAAGCACTTAAATTGCTCAGCAACCCAGTTAGAACCAACGGTTAGGTTCGCTTTGCCCGGCTCATCTTTATCGTAACCAATCTCGTCTTGGAACTCTGGTGTAATAGTCAGAAGTGCTTGTTTAAACGCACTTTCCAATTCAGCCATGCCTTCGTCATAAGAAGGAATACCTTCAGAGCCCGCCACGAAGTTGTAAGGGATAGCTTCATCACCGTGGATATCTAAGAACATATCCACGCCCGTTTCTAGCATTCGCTCACGAACCAAGAAGACCTCAGGGCTCTTCTCCATTGATGGCGTTTGCCATTCACGGTTTAAGTTTACGCCAACCGCGTTAGTACGTAGATGCCCACGCACACCGCCGTCTGGGTTCATGTTTGGTACAACGTAGAGTACTGCTTTTTCAAGTAGTGCGCGCGCAACCGTGTCGTTCTCATCGAGCAGACGTTGGATCATGCCTTCCATGAACCATTCTGCCATCGTCTCACCTGGGTGCTGACGTGCAATCATCCAGATTTTCTTTTTGCCTTCTTCTGGCTCACCGAAGGTAAGCAAGCTCATGTCATTGCCATCTAGCGTATGGCCAAGCGTCTCTAGTTGGCAGTGATGCGCGCTTTGTGCCATGTGTAACAGGTCTAGGTGACGGTCGTACGTGTAAGGAGCAAAGTACGCGAAGTAAATTGAGCTGCGCTCAGGGATAACAGTGAAAGTCAGCGTGTCGCCATCGAACTCTGCCGGTACTCGGAACCACTCTTCACGATCGTAAGACGCAACCACGTCGTAACCCTGCCAGCCTTCTGGGTAAGCCGATTTCGCAAGATCGAGAAGTTTGATGGTGTGTGATTGCTCGGCTTCTGTCTCTAGACGGAAGTGGAACCACTGGTAGAATTCCGACATGTTGTCGTTAGGAATTTTGAGTTGGATGTCGTTTTTGTCGTCCGCTTTCACTACGTGAATGCTGCCGCTGTCAAAGTTGCTGAATACTTTCATTTTATTACTCACCTTTTGCATCTGAGCTTGAAAGACTGAGGCTAACACAAAGGGAAGAGGTGCCTCTAACACTTTCACTTCTTCCCTATCCGTTTGCGATCAAAATATTCAGTTTAGTCGAGCTTATCCGCTTTGCCTGCTGGTCCCGCGAGTTTTGCTAGCCACTTATCCCAGATGAATGGCGTCCGCTCGTTATCTTCTGCTTCCTCTTTTCGACGCACCGCGTTGCGTACCATCATTGCTCCCGTCCAACGGAATGGCTCTGGCGGGAAATGCCCCAACGGCCCTTTGGCTAAACCGCTTTTCGTCCATTCATTCTCGATTCCCAATACCAACGAAGATAAGATCTTTCCGCCCATTCGAGTCTGCGCCACCCCGTTACCCGAATAACCAAAGCCATAAAAGATATTGCTTTGGTTATCTAACCCACCGAAGAATGGAAAACCAGTTGCGGAGCGATCTGAACCGCCTGTCCATGAATAAGCGAACTCAGCCCCTTTCAAACGCGGGAACAACTTATCGAACGACTTACGCAGTAGATCTTGATAGCGCGTTGGCTTGTTGAACATCGCGTTGACTTGGTTGTTGAAAGAGAACTGATTGCCCCCTTTCCCCAACATCAAACGGCCATCTGGCGTATCTCGGTAATAGTGGACGAAGATACGTGAATCCAACACGCTAGAACCTGACTGCCAACCAGATTGAGTCAGCGCGTCACCAAGCGGTTTGGTGATCACCATGTCGGAAGAAACCACCACGATACTGCTTTTGAATTGCTTAAACTGCTCCACCATCCAAGCGTTTAATGCCAACACCACCTGCTGCGCTTGAATATTCCCTTTAGGTGTAGAAACAGTAGCAGGTTTTCCATAATCTAAACGCGTCATCGGCGTGTTCTCATAGATCTCAACACCCAACTCCATTGCGACGCGTCTTAATCCTCTCGCCAACAAAGCAGGCTGAACACTGGCTGCAACCGGAGAGTGAAAGCCTTCTATATTGCGCGGCGATCCTGCATTGGCACGCAATTCCTCAGATTGGCAGCGGCGCCAGCTGTTCACATCTAGACGCTTTAACTCGTCTACCACTGGCTGCATTCCCCCCGTCTGAGACTGATTGGTTGCCGTGTAGTAGACGCCTTTTAACGACAATTGCGCATCGATATTGTACTGCTGACAGAATTCGTCAATCTCCAGTACCGCTTGCTCCGATTCCTTCACCAACCACGCTGCGTGTTCTTCACCAAATAAACGCTTTAATGTAGGGAACTTAGTCGACCATGTCAGCATGCAACCGCCATTAGCCCCGGAAGCACCGCTACCGCACAAGCCTTTTTCAACCACTATTATGTGTTTCTCCGGCGATTGTTGCTTGATCATAATTGCCGTCCAGAGCCCAGTGTATCCACCACCAACAATGGCGACATCAGCTTGGATATTTTGTTGAAGTGGTTTGGCGGTTTCTGGTTGCTCGGCTTCAAGCGCTTGCTTAAACCAATATGAAGGGTGAGTCATTACGTATCCTTTGTAAGTGTGCGCATACAATGTTGCTTTGTTGCCACTTTACAAACGATCCAAATCATCAACGAGCTAGAAAAACTGACGCTGAGCGTTAGAAAATATTAAACCTAAATTAGTTATTTATTTTATTCACCATAATTATGTATATTTAAATAATAAAAAAGGGGAGCAAAACTCCCCAAATTCAATAAGAATAAATATATGGCAACGATAATATTGAAAACAAAATATTTTGCTAGCGAGTAGATGTATTAACGATTACCTGGCTCACGCATGCGGTATTCATATTTCACATTCAATATTGGTTGATAGGCAATCTGACCGTTATCTTGAAGAAACTCATCAACGGTAACTTTTGCATTAGTAATGGAAAACATGCACTCTTAAACTCATCTCGTAGCTCTTTAGAA
The DNA here is from genome assembly GCF_002875385.1 of Vibrio sp. 10N.222.52.B12. Classification (NCBI taxonomy): domain Bacteria; kingdom Pseudomonadati; phylum Pseudomonadota; class Gammaproteobacteria; order Vibrionales; family Vibrionaceae; genus Vibrio; species Vibrio sp. 10N.222.52.B12. Next base: position 29,285 of record NZ_MDAW01000122.1, read on the forward strand.
GACTTGCTTTGGTAGTTTTTAATCATTTCAAAGCCCATGTCGTAGGCAGCTTGCTTACTATCCACAACATTACCTTGGATCGTTTTGCTGTTATTCGTCCATTGGTAACCACCAGCGAATGCCGCGACAGGAGTGGCAGTTAATACGATAAGACTGACTAGAGAGATTAAACGTTTCATAATATGCTCCTTACTTACCTTTTAAAATATCGAGTTCCAAATACTCGATGAATGTAGGTTACGTATAGAGACCTTTAGCTCGTCAAATTAATTTCAAAAAACATTCAATTATTTTTCAAGTTATTTTTAATTAAACGTAAGGCATAAAACTGCCATTTATTATTCATAATAAAAATATCTTAAAAAGCAGTCACTAAATAGCTTTTATTGTCTTATAAAGAAACCTTTATGGCTACTTTGCCACTCAGCCATGACACTCCCTTACCAAGCCATACAATACCTCTTGCCCCTTTTCTCTTAGAATCCTGCACAAACGAACACCGTTCAAAACGATCGTAATGGCACTGCGTCTGACACCAGAACACCACCTTTTGATGCCTCGGCGTCCTCTTTATCTTTTGGTGTTTTTCGACCATGACCAACAAGGCACTGCACAGATAACGAACTTAGGCTCGCCGAAAAGCCAGTCTGGAGTGAAATGACATGAATAAATCTATCCTTCATCACAGCAAAACCATTTACTCAGACGAGTACGCTGAGATCTATCACCCTATTTGGACATACCGCGCTAAGTTTATCGCGCGTGCACTGTTCTATCGCAAGTCATTCAACTATCTGGCGGACAATATTGAGGCGTCACTTCTAGAGATGCTTTGTTCTCGTACGCATCGTTTCTTAGAAAAGCCGTTTCGTCCTTACATCATCAAAAATAGCCCAGCAATCGATCGCTCTGAACTTGTGGTTGATCACTACAATACAGTGTCGAAGCTGCTCTCTTCAGAGCTGATTGAACAAATCTATACCGATGCTAAAGGCCAAACTCTGATGACATTTGAGATTGATGAGATCCTCTATACGGTTCGACTTGTTTATGAAGCTCGCTACCAAAAAGAAGGTGAGATGAGCTTGGTATTACATAGCGAAGAAGACGGAAACTTTTACACTATCTCTTTTACGCTCGGGCACGAGAATGGCGCTCGTTGCATCATGATTGGCGGCTTACAAGGTCCACGCAGTAATGAAACCAGCAGCGCAAAAATCAAAAAGCTAACACGTAAACTTTACGGTCAACGTCCAAAAAGCCTGATGGTGAGTTTGCTGACTATTCTGGCGCAAATCTGGGATGTAGAAACAATTTTGGCGGTCAAAACCGACTCCCACACTTACGCCGCGCGACGCTACAGCAAAGGACGAATCAAAACCGACTATGACGCACTCTGGCAAGAGTTGGGCGGGATAGAGTTCGACCGGAACTTCTACTCCCTTGCGGTGAATGCCCCAAGACGTGATATCGAAGATATGTCTCGCTCAAAACGCTCGATGTATCGTCGTCGTTATGAATGGCTAGACAACACCAAAGCCACATTCGAACAAGTACTAAGAAACTAAAAAGCTAAAAGGCTAAAAAGCCAAAGAACTAAGGAGAAAGTCACATGCGTTATTCACTCGTGACGGCTTTGGTGTTGTCGACTCTTTCTTTGTCAGCGCACGCAACAACCAATAAACACATTGTTGGTACAAATTTAGGTTACGGCGCTGTCAATTACGATGCTCCAACAAGCGAAGAGTCCGGCGATATGTTCCTCGGTGAGGTTTACTACCGATACATGCTAACGCAAAACATTGGTATCGAAGCGGGTTTTAAAGGCGCTTTTGACGGTATCGGCTCGATACTTGTCAGCCCAATTTCTGAGGTCACGGATACCAGCTTTTCTGGGCCTAGGCTAAGTGGCTATGCGAGCTATCCACTTGGAGCAGGGTTTGAGTTGTACGGCAAAGCTGGCGTCACCGCCTACACACTGGAGTACACCTATAAAGTAAACGGGCAGAGTCGAAATATCGAAGAGTCGAGCATCGGCGGAGAAGCCGCGGCTGGTATTGGCTGGAGTTACAAACACCTTGGTTTAAATGCGGAATACGCGTATTCCAAAAACCGCGATTTTGATTCTGGCGGCGTGATGTTTGGCGCTCAAGTTCGCTTCTAACACCATCCAAATAAACAAAAAGGCAGCGATGGCCTGAGTCGCTGCCTTTTTCTTTCATCAATATGAGTCAGTTCGTCAACGCAAGAATGATCCCCGCCACGATAGAAGTAACGCCAAGTCCTCGGGTGAGATACCATTTCTCAGACAGAAACCAAATTCCCATAAACAAGCCAAACACGATACTGACCTGACGCAATGCCACGACCAAACTGACGTTGTCTGTCATGGTCATCGCAAACAACACCAAGCCGTAGGTGGATGCCATCATTACCCCTGCCATGCTGGCGGTTTTGCGGATCTGCCACGCTGTCTTAATCTCATCTGGCTTGCCCGTAACTAAGCACCATACAAGGGCTGGAATACCAATCGCCCAAAACTGCACGCCCAAGTAGAAGATTGCACTGTACTGATCATTCAAGATCTCTGATGCTTGCCCTGTAAGTAAACTCAGCGCTTCTTTGTCGACCACTGAGTAACCCGTTGTGCCTATTGCAGCAATCAATGCCCAGAACACACCAACATTCAAATAAGAACTCAACGTTATTTGACGAAAATTCGTCAGTGGTACCAACATACAACCAAGGGTTATCAGCAGGAATCCAAGCCACTGCTGACTAGATAATTCATGTCCCAATGCCACACTGATTGCGCCGACCATCATCACAGGCAGCGCCCGAGCAATCGGATAAACCACACCCACATCTGCGTGCTTATAAGCGACAATCAAACCGACCAGATAAACCATTTGTGAAATGCCGCTAATGAACAGCAATCCCCAAAATTCACTCGGTAATGATGCCCAGCCAATGGTTACCAAATACCAAATCAAATAAGGGGTAAGGATGAAACATGCAGAAAAGCTGGCCGCCATGGTAAACGCGAGCCCAGAGCCAGAATTGCTTTTACCAAGGATATTCCAACCCGCATGGAGAACAGCAGAAAAAACGACGAGACCAATCGCCAACAAATCCATTTCAAGGTTCCTGTCTGAATAAAATAAAGGCCCCGAGATGGAGCCTTAGATAATGAGAAAATCCACTTAACGATTGAGTTCCGCCAGAGATTCAATGCTGATGGCATCGTGTCGCCAATACTCGATATCGCAATCAATCAACTCGCCGTGTTGGTTGTAGTTGATGCGCTCGACCACCATCGCTGGCGTACCGGCTGTCGCGCGCAATGCCTGAGCCATTTCACCTAACAAAGTGCTGGTTGAAATGCGGTATCGAATCTTTTGATACGTCACGCCATAATGATCGCGGTAAATGTCCGTCAATGAATTTGATAAATCGTAATCCAGCAGGTTCGGAAACAGCTCTGGGCGAATGTAGTTTGTTACGAAGACCACAGGTCTGTCTTCAAGGTATCGCACACGGTCGACTCGATACACGTCCGAGAAAGGCTGTAAGTCCAGCAAGCGCGCGGCTTGTTTGTTTGCCAACGTCCCTTTTGCTGCGACCAACTCCGTTTTTGGCACGCGATTTTGCGCTTTCGCCATGTTCGGGAAGTTTAGCGTTTGGGTAGGGTCGTAACGCAATGGCTCAGGTGAGATAAACCAACCTCGGCGATCTTCGCGATAGATTCGACCTTCTGCTTCCAGCAGTGATAAAGCTTCACGTAGAGTGACGCGTGTAGTATCGAACGACTCCGCCAACTTACGCTCTGCTGGCAGTTTTTGACGCGGCGATAGCATGCCTGCTTCAATCTGTTCAACAATCGAATCTTTAATTTTTACGTATTGCACGAAGTGTCCTTATCTTTTGCGCCAAGCTTGTGTGCGATTCTCTAACAATTTACCCAAAGTCATCTGAACAATCTTCGCAATTGCGGCAGCAATCATGATCATCACCGCCATCGCTGCTGCAGCTCCAGTTTGACCTGCATCGTCCATATTCAGAATCGAGACCGAAGCCAGAATCGTATCGGTTGAGTAAAGGAATACTACCGCAGAAGTGGTGGTCAATGCATTAACAAACAAGTAAGTCGCAATGTCCAAAATCGCAGGTAAACACACAGGTAATGTCACTTTAAAGAACAACTTGTATTGAGGAAGCTTCACCGATGCTGCTGTGGCTTCAACTTCCGATGGCAACTGCTTTAGCGCTGTCAGGGCTGTCATGTGACCCACTGTGTAGTAATGCACTACCGTGTTAATCACCAAGAACGCCATGGTGCCATAAAGCACGTTCAGAGGATTGTTCGCATCGTTGAAGTAAAAGATGTAACCCAAGCCAAGCACCATACCCGGAACCGCCATTGGCACCACGCTGAGCATTTGCATCACTTGACGAATTGGACCAAATGCACGCCCTTTCTCAATGCAGTAAGCACCGACAAAGATGATGGCTGTACCAATAACCGCCGTCCAACCTGCCAACGTTAGTGAGTTGAAGAATGGACTCCAACCGTAAGTGCTCATTTCGGCAAAGTTGTAATTGTTTAGCGTCAGTGCTTTGTTCCAAGGCCAGAACGTAACTAGCGAGCCATACACTGCCATGCCAAGCACCGCCAACACTGCGATAGAAATGATGCTGCAGTAAACCAAACAAATGTTGTCGCGCACCTTGTTAGGCTCTGGCTGGTAAGGCACTGAACGTGTGTCGAATAAGCTCTTTTGCTTTTTCTGAACCCAGCGGTCTGCGCCGAATGCCATTACCGCAGGAAATAGCAGCATAATGCTGGTCACCGCACCCATGGCAAAGTTTTGTTGTCCCACAACTTGCTTGAAGATGTCAGTCGCCAGAACGTTGTAGCTTCCACCAATCACTTTCGGCACACCAAAGTCCGTGATAACCAGCGTAAAGACCACGATGAGCGTACTTATCAAACCGTATTTTGCCGCAGGTAACGTCACCATAAAGAAGGTTTTGATGGGTGAAGTTTTAAGTGCGCGGGCTGCTTCATACAAACGGGCATCTGAAGTACGCAGCGAAGTGGTCAAAATCATCAATGCATGAGGGAATGTCCAGAAAATCAAACCCATCGAGATACCAATCACGCCATAAATCGAGTTTCCTAACAGCATCTCTTTGGCAATGCCTTGATTACCGAAAAGGAAGATCAAACTGATCGCCGGCAACAACGAAGGCGCAAGAATCGGCGCAGTACCTAGGATTTGAAACAAACCTTTAAACGGCATGCATGAACGAGTCAGCGCGTAGGCATAACCGAACGCAAGCACACCCACTACCGAGGTCACTATCACGCCCAAAGTGAAGGTGTTTCCCACCGACACCCACAAGCTTGAAGAGGAAAAGTATGTCGCAAAGTTTGCCAATCCGACAAATTCGCCATTGGCATTTTGCACACTCTTGGTCAACATTGCCCAAAGCGGCATCAAGATGAACAGCACCATCATGGTCGACAAACCAGCGAGCAAACCAAACAACACAAGGTTGTCGCGGCTAACACGTCCGAGTAAGGATTTTGCTTTGTCTTGTATGGTCAGGCTATTCATCGTCATTGTCTTCGCATCCATGTTTACACCTACGCTGCTAGCGCTTTATCAACCGAGGGCACGGCGTAACCATGCAGCCCTTCTTCAGCAAACTGGATGTAACGTACATCGCCCGCCTTGATATTGAGTTTTTGAACCGTTTCCACAAGCACATCCACGACGATGGTTTTCGTTGAGCTGTCATTTTGCAATACGCAATCAATGCGGAAAAAAGCCCCCAGAAACTCGGTTGCCGTAACTCGCACTGGTAAAGAGTTGGTGTAGTTTTCAACGAACTTGATGCTTTCAGGGCGCACCGCAAGGTCGAAGCGGTCACCACGTTGGATCTTACGATTGGTCAAGCTTGGCGCTGGCATCAGGGTTTCTGCAATGCGTACTTGGGAGTCCGTTGCGACTGAGGTTTCAATAAAGTTCATGCTGCCGACAAACTCAGCGACAAAGCGCGTAGCTGGTTGTTGGTAGATCTCTTGAGGTGTGCCGACTTGCTCAATCACACCATGGTTCATTACCACGATACGATCCGCCATCGACAACGCTTCATCCTGATCGTGCGTAACCATGATGGTGGTAATGCCAAGCTTGCGTTGCAGCTTACAAATCTCATCACGTAAGTGAACACGTACTTTTGCATCCAGCGCTGATAATGGCTCATCAAGTAGCAGTAGACCCGGAGACAACGCTAATGCACGAGCCAAAGCAACACGCTGCTGCTGACCACCAGAAAGTTGGTTAGGGAATTTCTCGCCAGAGGTTGGAAGACCAATGGTTTCTAACCAGTAATCCACCTTCTCTAACGCTTCTTTGGTCGACATGCCTTGGTTCTTCAAACCCACCGCAATGTTCTCTTGCACAGTTAGGTTCGGAAACAGCGCATAAGATTGGAATACGATGCCAAAATCGCGCTTCTCTGGTGGTAGAAATGTGGTCTCTTGACCGTTTTGAAAAATTGCACCAGACGTTGGCAAGTCTAAACCTGCAATGGCACGTAATAGAGTGGTTTTACCGCAGCCAGAAGGACCAAGAAAACAAACGAACTCGCCCTTTTCGATCGCTAGCGAGATTTTCTTTAATGCAGTGAACTGTCCGAATTGCTTCACTACATTTTCGATATTTAGGTAATGTTGGTTAGTTGACATAACACACGCTCCAAATGGTATATACCAACTTTAGTTTTGGAGTGTTACGTTCCAATGACAAATTTATAGCCAGAAGATGACAAATAGATGAAGGGCGATGAGGTTTGTTTCTACGCTTGCAACCCCCTCCAACTCCCCCTTTTCTCGGCATGGTTTGCCAAGCATTTGAATGTCATTATCAAGGGGGAGAGTTTTCTTTGCTGCAGTGAGTTCGGTGCTTTCCCGACGTCATTCTGGAGGAGCCTAGGCGAGTATTCAGAATCTACTCGAAGCGCGTTGGATGTTGCATTGTGAATTAAATTATCCGCGAATGCAGAACCAGTCTCTCCCCTTTACCAGCATGACTGTTGTAGTCTCCCGAAGTTGAAGCCAAGGAGAGGTTAGGTGGGGTTGGTGGTTTAATGCTAGGTTCGGTGCCTACACCCCCCTTTTCTTGACATGGTTTGCCAAGCATTTGAGTGTAGTTATCAAGGGGGAGAGCTGTTCTTTGCTGCGGTGAGCTCCGTGCTTTCCCAACGTCACTCTGAAAGAGCCTGGGCGAGTATTCAGAATCTACTTGAAGCCCGTTGGATGTTGCATTGTGAATTAAACTATCCGCGAATGCAGAACCAGTCCCTCCCCTTTACTAGCATGACTGTTGTAGTCCCGCGAAGTTAAAGCCAAGGGGAGGTTAGGTGGAGTTGATGGTTTAACGTTGAGTTAGGTGCTTCCAACCCCCTCCAACTCCCCCTTTTCTCGGCATGGTTTGCCAAGCATTTGAATGTCGTAATTAAGGGGGAGAGCTGTTCTTTGCTGTGGTGAGCTCTGTGCTTTCCCGACGTCATTCTGAAGGAGCCTAGACGAGTATTCATAATCTACTTGAAGCGCGTAGTGATGTTGCAACGTGAATAAAATAATCCACAAATGCAGAACCAGTCCCTCCCCTTTACCAGCATGACTGTTGTAGTCCCCAGAACTTAAAGCCAAGGGGAGGTTAGGTGGGGTTGATGGTTTAACGTTAGGTTACGTGTTTCCAACCCCCTCCAACTCCCCCTTCTCTCGGCATGGTTTGCCAAGCATTTGAATGTGGTTTCAAGGGGGAGAGCTGTTCTTTGTAGCGGTAAGTTCTGTGCTTTCCCGACGTCATTCTGGAGGAGCCTAGGCGAGTATTCAGAATCTACTCGAAGCGCGTTAGATGTTGCATTGTGAATTAAACTATCCGCGAATGCAGAACCAGTCCCTCCCCTTTACTAACGTGACTGTTGTAGTTCCCCGAAGTTAAAGCCAAGGGGAGGTTAGGTGGGGTTCCTGCTTTAACTTTGGTTACGCGCTTGCCCCCCTCCAACTCTCCCTTTTATCAGCATGGTTTGCCAAGCATTTAAATTTGGTTATCAAGGGGGAGAGTTTTCTTTGCCGCGGTGAGCTCTGTGCTTTCCCGACGTCATTCTGGAGGAGCCTAGGCGAGTATTCAGAATCTACTTGAAGCGCGTTGGATGTTGCATTGTGAATTAAACTATCCGCGAATGCAGAACCAGTCCCTCCCCTTTACTAGCATGACTGCTGTGGTCCCCCGAAGTTAAAGCCAAGTGGGGTTGGTGGTTTAACGTTGAGTTAGGTGCTTGCAACCCCCTCCAACTCCCCCTTTTCTCGGCATGATTTGCCAAACATTTGAGTGTAGTTATCAAGGGGGAGGGTTTTCTTTTTCGTGGTGAGCTTAGTGCCCCCCGTTATACAGACTTTGATGCTTTCCCTATCACGAGCAACAAGTACAGTTAGTCCCTCCCCTTTACCAGCGTGACTGTTGCAGTCCCTCGAAGTTAAAGTCAAGGGGAGGTTAGGTGGGGTTGCTGCTTTTAAGCTTTTGACTTTCGCCTCTTACAAAAACAAAAAATCCACCTCAACCGAGGTGGATTTCAGTATTCAGCTCAAAGCAAATTCAATTAAGACTTTGGCTCTGATTTCGCGTCAAACTTCTCAGACCAAGCCGCTAGAATCTCTGCACGCTTGCTGCCCATTTGCGCGAAGTCCATCTTCGCCATGTTCTCTTGAACGTTCGGGAAGTTAGAAACCTTAGCTTTCACTTCTTTATGTGCAACTACTGGGTACATTTCTACGTAAAGCTCGTTTGCCGCTTTAGAGATTGACCAGTCGACAACACGCTTCGCTGCATCAGACTCTTTTACTAGACCAACGGCTTCTGATTCCCAGCCGATGCCTTTTGGTGTGATAACCGCTAGTGGTGCGCCTTGTGTTTTCAACTTCGCGCCGCGGCTCGCCATCGAAATACCGATAGCCACTTCACCCATACCCGCTTGAACACATGGCTTAGAACCCGAGTGCGTGTAGTGTGCAATGTTCTTGTCTAAGTCACGCATGTAGTTCCATGCCTGATCTTCACCCATGTTTTGTAGCCAAGCAGAAACCTGCATGTAGCCAGTGCCTGAAGACGCTGGATTCGGCATTGCAATGTGACCTTTGTAAACCGGCTTTGTTAGGTCTTCCCAAGACGTTGGTTTAGGCAGGTTAAGTTGTTTCGCTACCGCTTCGTTGAAACAAACTGCGTTAAAGAATGCATCGTTACCGAACCAAGCTTGGTTTGATTGAGGATCGTTTAGGTTCGCGTGCAGCTCTCCCAAACCTTTTGGTGTGTAAGGCTTAAGAAGACCTTCATCTTTAAGCAGTGCCATTGACGAGCCAGCAAGACCCCAAACCACTTCCGCTTGAGGGTTGTTCTTTTCTGCCAGCAACTTCGCCGTCATGATACCGGTTGAATCGCGAACCCACTTAATCTTGATATCTGGGTTATCTTTCTCAAACGCAGACTTGTATTTAGCAAGAATGTCAGTTTCGAAAGCGGTGTAAACCGTGACTTCCTGTGCTGCCATTGCATTCGTAGCTAGCAGAGAGACAAGTGCAGCCAGCGATCCTTTCATCAAACGGTTTTTCATCATTTTCTCCAGTTAATTTGGCTAAGTTTTCATTTGGTCTGTACCAGTTGACGATATACACCCTACTGAGCCTTTGTGACGAAATCATGACCATTAAATGGCAGTTTTACGAAAATTTGCGCTGAATAATCGTTCGATTGATCCGCTATTTTCTGGATATTAAAGTTTTGTGAAATTGAAGATTCGCCTATTTACTGCCCTTTTCTTCCTCGCTAGAGTGAACTTGAAACTTGGTGTAGACCAATTAGCTTATTCTGATGGAAATCGAGATGAAAAACGAATACCTACTACTGACTCCTGGTCCTCTATCTACTTCTGAAACGGTACGTGAAGCCATGCTGAAAGACTGGTGTACTTGGGATGATGAATACAACAAAGACATTGTAGAAGTGATCCGCACTAAGCTTGTAAAACTGGCAACTCAACAAGACGGCTACACCAGCGTACTAATGCAAGGTAGCGGCACCGCATCAGTAGAAGCGACGATTGGCAGCGCCATTGGCAAAGATGGAAAGTTGTTGGTAGTCGACAACGGTGCGTACGGTGCGCGTATCGCTCAGATCGCTGATTACCTAAATATTCCATGCCATGTAGTTTCCCCAGGCGAAACATCACAGCCACACTTGAACGAGGTGGAAAATGCATTGGCATCGGATCCTGCTATCACACACGTGGCAATTGTTCACTGTGAGACAACCACTGGCATGCTGAATCCAATTGAGGCATTTGCTTCTGCGGCAAAAGCACACGGTAAAGTCGTGATTCTCGATGCCATGTCGAGCTTTGGTGGCATTCCTATCGATATCGCTGAGCTAGGCATCGATTTTATGATCAGCTCTGCAAACAAATGTATTCAAGGCGTGCCGGGCTTTGGCTTTGTGATTGCGAAACAAACTGAGCTCGAAAAGTGCCAAGGTCAGGCTCGTTCTTTGAGCCTTGATCTTTACGACCAGTGGCACTGTATGGAAGTGAACCACGGCAAATGGCGTTTTACGTCTCCAACGCACACGGTTCGCGCTTTCTATCAAGCATTGTTAGAGCTGGAACAAGAAGGTGGCATTGAGGCTCGTCATAACCGTTACCAAACTAACCAGAAAACACTGGTTGCAGGTATGCGCTCTTTGGGGTTTGAGCCACTACTGAGTGATGACCTTCACTCGCCAATCATCACTTCTTTCTACTCTCCGACGCACAGTGATTACCAGTTCAAAGCGTTCTACACACGTTTAAAAGAGCAAGGTTTTGTGATTTATCCGGGTAAGGTATCGAACGCAGATTGCTTCCGTATCGGCAATATTGGCGAAGTTTACCCAGCAGATATCGAGCGCTTAATCGGTGCAATTGAAAAAGCAATGTACTGGCAAGTTGCGTAAAGCAGCCTTCTGATTGAGAGAGCGTTATGACTCAGAATATCAAACCGACCCATTTCCGCAGCGAAGGCGATGTCAACACAACACCAGCGCGCCAAGCTTGGAATGCATCGATGGACGACGAACGCACGCAAGCATTGTTGAAGCGTGATTCGGAGGTCTTTCTTCATCAAGCCATGTCAACGCCTTGCTTAGATACATTGGAAGCAGCAGAAGGCATCTACATCCAAGATGCTACCGGCAAAAAGTACATGGACTTCCATGGCAATAACGTCCATCAGTTGGGCTACGGTCATCCGCATGTGATTAACCGTGTGCAAGAGCAAATTGCCAAACTGCCGTTTTCACCACGTCGTTTTACCAATGAAACTGCGATTGAATGTGCCGAAAAACTCACCCAAATCTGTGGCGGCGAATTGAACCGCGTGCTGTTTGCTCCAGGTGGCACATCTGCAGTGGGCATGGCTCTTAAATTAGCACGCCACATCACGGGAAACTACAAGGTGGTGTCTCTGTGGGATTCCTTCCACGGCGCATCGTTGGATGCCATCTCAGTGGGCGGTGAAGCGTGTTTCCGCCAAGGCATGGGACCATTAATGGCAGGTGTTGAACGCATTCCACCAGCAGTGTCTTACCGAGGCGCTTTTCCAGTCGCGGACGGCAGCGACGTGCATTACGCCGACTACCTTGAATACGTGATTGAGAAAGAAGGCGGCGTGGGCGCATTTATCGCAGAAGCGGTTCGCAACACGGATGTTCAAGTGCCAAGTAAAGCCTACTTGAAACGCATCCGCGAAATCTGTGACAAACACAATGTCATGCTGATCATCGACGACATCCCTAACGGCATGGGTCGCAGCGGTGAATGGTTTACCTACCAAGCCTACGACATCGAGCCAGATATGCTCTGCATCGGTAAAGGCTTGGGCGGAGGCTTAGTGCCTATCGCAGCCATGGTAACCAAAGACAAATACAACACCTCAGAGCAAATCTCCATGGGTCATTACACTCATGAGAAAAGCCCTATCGGTTGTGCTGCAGCGCTGGCAACCATGGAAGCTATTGAGCAAGACGGCTTGCTAGATAAAGCCAAAGTCGACAGCCAGTTCATGCGTGAAAAGCTGCTAGAGATGAAAGCCAAATACCCAGTAATTGGTGATGTGCGTGGCATCGGCATGTTGTGGGGCATTGAACTGGTCACCGACCACGAAAGCAAAGCACGCGCGTATGACGAAGCGGAAGCTGTGCTGTACCAATGCCTCAACAACGGAGTGAGCTTCAAAGTATCGCAAGGTAACGTGATTCAACTCAGCCCACCGCTGATCATCACTCGCGAACAACTGACAGAAGCGTTGGCGATCTTCGAAGAAGCCATCGCCAAAGTGTGTAAAGACTTTAACTACATTTAGGTTTTGTTGACCTTTTGAGCTGATTTTTGCAGCAGTTTGTGGGTTCTTTATGCAAGGCAGAGGCTTTGAGTTGTAGCTGTTCTACCTGATAAGCCGATAACGCAGAAGAAAGGAACCACAAACGCTGCCCGAAGGGTTCGGCTAAAAGCGTTTTACTCTTTGTTGTGAGGTGTTGTGCTTAGAATGACTAGGCTACAAACCTCTCGCCGCGATTAAAACGCTTTTATCTCGAACAAAATTTAACCGCAAAAGGTCAACAAAACCTAGAGTCAATAGACCTCAACAAAAACCAATTTATCCAGAGCGCGGTTCCAACGTGTAGGCAAGCGCTCTAGCAAGCAAGAAAAAGGATTGAACATGAGCAACTCACCAATTCAAGCAGTGATCTTTGACTGGGCTGGCACTATCGTCGATTTCGGCTCTTTTGCGCCAACCAGTATCTTTGTGGAAGCGTTCAAACAAGGATTTGATTTCGAAATCGACCTTGAAGAAGCGCGTGAACCAATGGGACTTGGTAAGTGGGATCACATCCAAGCCGTGGGTCGTATTCCTGCGGTTGATAAGCGTTGGAATGAGAAGTTTGGTCGCTCAATGACCAGCGAAGACATCGACGCTATCTACGCAGCATTTATGCCTCTGCAAAAAGCAAAAGTGGCTGACCATGCAGAGCCAATCCTTAATGCGATTGACGTTGTAAACGGTCTGAAAGACAAAGGCATCAAGATCGGTTCTTGTTCTGGTTACCCTCGCGAAGTGATGGATGTACTGATTCCTGTTGCAGCGGATTACGGCTACAAACCGGATTACGTGGTAGCCACGGATGACCTACCGCAAGGTGGTCGCCCTGCACCATTTATGGCACTGAAAAACGTGATTGAGCTGAATGTTACCGACGTTAATGCGTGTATCAAAGTGGATGACGCCGCACCGGGCATCGATGAAGGTCATAACGCTGGTATGTGGACTGTTGGTTTGCTGCTTTCTGGTAACGAAGCAGGTCTAACGTTTGAAGAATACCAAGCCGCAGACGAAGCAACGCTTAATGCCGCTCGTGAAAAAGCGCGTGCAAAATTGCTCAAGAGCTCGCCGCATTACCTCATCGACACCATTGCTGACTTCCCAGAAGTGGTTGCGGATATCGAACGTCGCCTAGCGGCAGGTGAACGTCCTTAGTCTTTACCTTCCACAAATGAAAGAAAACAAACGCCCCTCACGTGAGGGGCGTTTTTCTTTTTGACGCTATCTTAAAGAGGTTTGGGTTATTGAAGCGTACTTCCGTTAGATAGCAGCTTTCTTGTCGGCTCTTGCTCGGTGTATTCGACCGCATCGTGATCCGCGAGCTTCTCGACTTCCGCCTGTTCACCCACCACAATCAACACGTGTTGTTTCACCAGAGCGTCGACCACTTCAATGTTGTGCTGACGAAGAAGCGCTCTCACTTCGCTCTCTTTTCCTTCATGATACTTAACAAAGTAACGCGCAGGTTGCTGCTCGGCTTGATCTTGGCGTTCATCCACGAGAGGAAATCCTTGATTGTTTGCCAAGCTGCTTGAGCTCAGTCCGATTGCCAATAGTGCGGTAGCACCTACCGCAGACAAAGAAAGTAAGGTCAACTTCTTCATAGTCACTCCTTATTGAAAGGTCAGAGTCCAACTGTTGATGGTGCCTGTGTCTCTTCTGGCATTGTCCACCGCTTTAAGTTCCCATGTGCCTTGTGATTCAAAACCAGAGAAATCCGCTTGGAAATTGGTTTTAATGTCGTTTGCACCACCACCCGCATTGTCGTGCAGTACTACTTGACCACCGTCAGGTGACGTTAGCGTGACACGAAGATCGCCAATGTAGGTGTGAGTGATATCCAAGTCGATAGTCACTGAACCTGCATCGCCAGTGCGAGCCACATCTAATGGACTTACGATACCCGCAGAGCTGTTGTCAGGAATCGCTACTGCATTCGAGTTGGTGTAGCTAGAAGGTGCAGAACCGCCACCTGATGAATCGCCCGAGCCGTTATGCGCTGCAACAAGAGAAACACCAGAGTACGCGCTGTAGCCGTAAACCAATACTTCATATTGCCCTGCACCAGATACGTTCAAGCTACAGCTTTCGCCATTACCGCCCGCCCATGAACGACAGTCGTAAGTGCTGGTGCTTGGTGTGCCATTAAAACGCACGTAAAGGTCAGCATCACCAGAGCCGCCACTCATGTTGAATGTCGCTTGCGTTGCATCCGCAGGGACGTCAAACACAAATACTGTGCTTGATTTGCTGCCACCAGAAAGCTTCGTTTTCGCCACGCCATTTTTTAGAACGTTGTCGTTGCCAGAGCCGCCGTCATCTGGACCATTACAGCCAGCGTCTAGGTATTGTTTCGCGGCTTCAGCATTCACAAGACCATGACCAGTGCGGTTATCACGACCTGTTACGTCGATGTCCGTTGCTGTCTTGATCAGTGCGTTACGTACTTGCGCAGCGGTACAAGTTGGATGGTAACTCCACACCAAACCCGCAACACCCGTTACGTGCGGCGTCGCCATCGAAGTACCGTTGTAGTACTCGTAGTCTTCACCCTTGGTGGTCGATACGGTTATGTCTTGACCAACATAGCCCAACAGTTCCTGACCGAAGGCACGATCAACCGTCACTGACACAATACGCGCTGCGTTGTTTTGATCGACAAGGAAAGGATTCTGCAAACCCGGTAGCTCAGAGTTACTGTACACAATCGCCGCACTTGCGCCTGCGTTGTAACACGCTTGAACTGCATCGATTTCTGGATAGTTGCCCGATGATTGGTTACTCACACGCTCGGTCAAACAGATCTTGCCCGACATATCGCCACAGCTGAAGCTGCTACCGGATACATCACAGCTTGCTAGTGTCGCCGTGATAGAACCGGCTACTGGATCAGGACCGTAACTGCCGCCCGATTGGGTCAAGCGGTTGTGAGGAACGATGCCACGATCGAACTGGCTAACACCGTTCAAGCGAATGTCTGAAAGCTTACCCTCGCCCACTGTCACCGTAGACAAAATTGCTACGCCCGGACCTGCAATTTCAACTTGGTCTGTCGCTTGAGAGAACGCCGCGTGATCACGCTTATCATCCACTGCCGCAACCGACATTACTGAATCGTAAGACGCTGGGTAGCTATGTGCAGTATTACCATCGTTACCCGCAGCAGCAATCAGCAGCACGCCTTGATCATAAATAGTTTGCAACGCGTTTTTCTCCGTCACACTCGATTGGCTACCACCAAGGCTCATGTTGACGACGTTCGCGCCGTTGTCAGCACAAGTTTGTACCGCTTTCACCAAGCTGGATGAGTAGCCCCACCCCGCTTCATTGAACACCTTAACGATGTGCAAATTTACGTTTTGGTTTGGCATAACGCCTTTGATGCCTTCCGTGTTGGCAATCGCGGCAATCGTACCCGCTACGTGTGTACCGTGAGCGTTGTTGTTCCCCGGAACACTCCAAGAGCCGGTACCGCTGTCGTTTGTACCCGACACTCGGTTACCACTCAGATCGTTGTGCGCCAGATCGTAACCCGAGTCGATGATACACACGGTGCGATTCCCTGCATTCGAGTCATCCAGAAGCTGAGCGTTCACCGCCTCATAGCCCCAAGGGATAGTCTCACTTAACAGATAACGCGGTGGGTCAATTTCAACGTATTCCACATCGCTTCGGTTACGCAATTGCCCCAATTCCGAGTCTTCCATCTCCACGCTGTAGATCGCGCGGTTTCCTAGCTTTTCCACTTTACGCGCTTTGAGCTGATCTAATACCGACTCTTGCGCGATGCGTGGTCCCCAGAATGAGTTCCCACCCAATGCTGAGGGACTGGACGTATCTTCTTTAAATTTGACGATGTATTTGGTCGGCAAGTTAGATTCGTCGAACCCCGTTAGAGGAGCCGCATGCGCTGACATCGAAAATGTCAGTGCTACTGCAACGGCAGACAATGAAAACAAGCCATTTAATTTAGTTGTTGTGTGATGCATTTGCTCTATTCCTTGTTGAGCTGATTTTTATTCACTTTTTACTCATGAAAAGTCATTAAAGCCTCATTAACATGAGTTATTCAGCTATAGGTTATTTGTTAAAAAATCCAAACAATTCATTTTATGAATATATAATTGTTAATAAAAGATCATTTAATAAACAGAAATAGTGAACATTCAAAATCAACCAATTTACTTATAAAGCAATTACTTATTAACAACAAAAGTGCATGTTAAATTAATGTTAGTGAGTAATTATTCTAGATTTTATAAAATTGTTCTATTTACCAAATCTATTGAAATACGATTGCGGTACCAAAATTGACAATTTGAATAATTAGATATTTGACTGAATAGCGTATTTACTCAGAATGAGGAGAGTTGATGAGATAACTTCTCATCTAAATCATGACGATAATCATTATAGAGAGTGAATCATGAACAAAACCATTACGTTACTTAGTGCATTATTACTACCACTCAATCTTGCTCACGCTGCCGAATCAACACTGTCTCCGGAGATGATCAGTGCTTCACAAGTAAGAAGCACACAAGACAAGCAAACTTACACATACGTTCGCTGCTGGTATCGAACTAGTTATTCACACGATGACCCAGCAACTGATTGGGAATGGGCAGAAAACCTAGATGGCAGCTACTTCACTATTAACGGTTATTGGTGGAACGCACTCTCATTCAAAAACATGTTCTATACCGATACGCCACAAAATGTTATCAAACAACGTTGTGAAGAAACGCTCGATCTAGCGAATGAAAACGCCGATATCACTTTCTTTGCCGCTGATAATCGTTGGTCATACAATCATTCGATCTGGAGTAACGATCCTGTAATGCAGCCAGATCAGATCAACAAAGTGGTCGCGTTGGGCGATAGCTTGTCGGACACGGGCAACATCTTTAACGCATCACAATGGCGCTTCCCGAATCCAAATAGCTGGTTCTTAGGGCATTTCTCTAACGGGTTTGTATGGACAGAGTACATTGCTCAGGCGAAGAACCTACCGCTCTACAACTGGGCTGTAGGTGGCGCTGCGGGTGAAAACCAATACATCGCTCTGACAGGAGTGGGTGAGCAAGTTTCCTCTTACTTAGCGTATGCGAAACTGGCAAAAAACTACAAACCAGCCAATACCTTATTTACCCTTGAGTTCGGTTTGAATGATTTTATGAACTATAACCGCAGCGTTCCAGAGGTAAAATCAGACTACGCTGAAGCTTTGATCAAGCTGACGGATGCAGGCGCAGAAAACTTTCTCCTGATGACGCTACCCGATGCCACGTATGCGCCTCAGTTTAAGTATTCCACTCAAGAAGAGATCGCAACGATTCGAGCAAAAATTCTTGAGATGAACGAATTTATCAAAGCACAAGCTGATTACTACTCAGCGCAAGGTTTAAACATCACATTGCACGATACTCATGCACTGTTTGAAGGCCTAACAGCAAACCCTGAGCAACATGGGTTTGTAAATGCAAGCCAAGCCTGCCAAGACATCAATCGCTCATCGGCAGCAGACTACTTGTACAAACATTCGCTACGTTCTGAGTGTGCCTCTTCAGGCTCAGACAAGTTTGTATTCTGGGATGTGACTCACCCAACCACGGCCACGCATCGCTACGTAGCAGAAAAGATGTTAGAAAGCAGTGATCAGCTATCAAACCACCCTTTCTAAGCGGTCTATTAGAACCTCTCAACATTTGAGAGGTTCTGTCCTCTAAATCTCTCTTTACATTCATAGTCTGAGATTGAATTAGCAGGTTGAACTCGGTAAGTTGAAAGAAAAATCAGAGGTCAATGTCGTGCTCGATCATCCATTTACTCAACGCGCTCTTGATGTGATTCGCTCGAAATCCGCAGGAGTACCGCAGTCACATCCTTTCGCAGTGACCATCAACTTTCATCCCGATCGAACCACTTCTGAGGGCGAACCGCTGCTTAAAGCAATAGCCCAAGATGGTAAGCTCAAATCCCAATTTGAAACCGGTACAAGCAACGGCGGACTGACGGCTTATATACCCAAGTAACCTCGAGATGCTAGGTTCAGCGAGACTGACTTGGTTTGTAGACGCGGCGGCGATTTAAAGGTTTAGTGGGTCTAAATCAAGAATCGGCAACAAAGTATACAAGCCAAGGCAGCTCGCCCTTTGGGAGCGTGTCATTGACCCGATTGCTGCGTCAAACAACTTGGAAAGAGCTGGCTATTACACTGCGTTGTTTTCCTTGCTCTCGAATCAATGACAACGCTCTGAATCCTGCATCTTGAAGTCACTTGGGTATAAAGGTGGGGAGCGTTGGCGTTGGGAGCAGCGCGTGTTTGATGGTGTTTACGACAATAGTCAACCAAATCAACGCCCAAAGTATGGCGCGTTAAACTTCTCTAGTTCAGAAGTTGGCGCATCACCAAGATTTGGTTCTAGCTACTTCTTATTGAAACCAGAGATCAGCAAGCGAGCGACATTTTGTTATCCAGATAGCTTCTTCGAGCCAGAGCACTTCGCCACTATTGAACGCATTCACCCCTTGTTGGATGAGTTAAACGCACAAGCGCCAGACATGTTGGACGCCTATATCGAAACTCAAATCCACGGCGATTTGCACTTGAAGGAAGATATTCAAGCCTTGGTGCTCGACCCTTCATTTAAAGGCACTGAGGTAGAAGGTTACGCTCGTGAGTTACCAGTTGAGATTCGTTGGCACAGTGGTTTTTGTGTCTCAATAGAAGACATCAATCTTTATCCAGACTACCGAGGACAAGCCATTTTAGACATCGCAAATCAGGTTGCAGAAAATGGCATGCTAACGCCACGCATTATTGGTGAAGCGGTAAAAGCAAAAGCGTTTGACGAGCAAAATTTGAAAAAAGTCTGGCACTACTTAGCGCGATTTGGGTTTGATTATCGACAGACTGGCGATTAAAAGCCACCAGCCCATTTGTCGAAATCGTCGATCACGTTAAGCTCTTGTTGAGTTCGAGGGCGCGGATAATACGGCAGAGCAAGTAACTTCTCTGATGGCATTAACAGCCAATCTGGTGACATCTTCATGCGCACCAACTCTTGCTCATCATCACGACGAACAAACATGTAATAGCCGTCTGCATGGGTATTGGCGTAACTGGCGATTTGCACAATCTCGCCGCTTGGCAGTTTTATTTTGCGTCCCAAAGGATACAAACGATGCAGCGCAAAACTTACATGCGCATCTTCAAGATCCCCCTTTTTAAAACGCGATAAACCAATCGCAGTGGACGTCGTGCGATGAGACCACCCAGCTAGCTTCAACCCTTTGAGAGAGTCTTTGAATGGTTGTCCTTTTGGCTCGCCTTCGTTGGAGATAAATTGCACCGTTAACGCGTCAGCTTGCTCATCTAAAATTTGCAAAAATTGCTCGCCCGTTTTATCTGCCAATAATTTCACGTTACTGCTCCGCCAAGATATGTGAATGGAATACTATAAAGACCTTAACGCAAAGTTCAAGGTCATCTTTTTAATCGTTTTTGCTTGTGATTTACACCCTCTAAAACAAGAATAAAAAGCGACAGATTTTATAAATCATGCCAATGTATTGCTTCATAAAACAATGATAACTAGGGATCAGTTTGCTTAGATTATTACAAATAGTCGTACTGATAAATGCGGTCGCGGCAGTGATCGTATTTGGACTTTCTCACTTTGTGCCTCAATTTCAATCGACCCAATTGAGTGACTTTTTGTTTTGTGTCCTCGTCGTCATCTGGGTATTAGCAAAACTGACTTGGGAGGGCGGTATGTATTCTCGTCATTCGCTCCTCGATGATGAATTCACGGATAAAGTGCACTCAATGGTCGACCGTCAGCATTTCGAGACAGACACAAGCAAAAACTATCAGCTTGGGTTTATCTTTTTTATCGCGGGTTTACCATCACTTTTCGTCAATCTTGCTATGATGATTTGGTAACCCTTTAAGGAGCAAAGAATGAATCTAAAACGCTATGTTGTGTTGCCTATGATGGCAGCAGCGCTATTTGGCTGTGCTCAACACGAATCCGATGACACCGCAAAAATCATGACCGTTAATGTAGGTCCAGAACTGGTGGACTGTGTGGGTGTCGGACCAATGAAATGCATGGTGGTCGATGGTAACTACTTCTATGATCAAATCGACGGTTTTGAATTTGAATCAGGTACCGAGTACACGTTAAAAATCAAACGCACTCAGCGATTTACCCCAGAGAATGCACCAGCCGATGCGAGCTTGTATCGATATGAGCTGATTGAAGTGTTAGAAAAGCGATAACCATAGCGTTCACCCCCCATAGAAAAGGAAGTTTTATGTTTGGAAATTGGAAACGAAACCGCCAAATTCGTGAGGTCGCAAAGGACATCACGCCAAAATTAGCACTCAAGTATGGTGAGAAAGCAGATTACTCGAAGGAAGAGATCGATTGGGCGCTGAAAGAAAATGGTAAGACAGATGATGCCCTTGCCCTGATCGCATACGGCATGTTGATTAGCCAAGCCGCTTACGTGCCGATAGGCCTAAGCCAAGAACTAGGGGAACATGCTGAATTTCAATCAGAAGTCTCACTTGCGTTGTTTGACCAAGCGACGGATCTGGTGAGCGTCAGTGCCTTACTGACTTACGCGGAAATTCAAGACAGCCACAAACAACAGCCCGCTACCAATTCGGATGATTTCGATGCAGATGGTGGAGACTTTGGAGGAGACGGCGGTGGGGATGGTGGCGGTGAGTAGCATCACGCCAGCATCTGTGGCGATAATCATCTGAGACAACAAAAAGCGGCGCTAAGTCATCTCAATATTAACCACCTTAGGTAACTTAAAAGCTTCGTTTTGCTTACACCAAGCCTTTCAATTTCGCTAATCCATAAGCGGCGATGGTGACGCAATCTTTGATTTCCCCCTCTATCATCATTTGCTCGAACGCTTCAACGGAGAACGAGCGCGTGATCAAGTCTTCCTCTTCACTGTCCAGATGATTGCCTACTTCAGACAACTCACTCGCGAAATACACATGGCAAGTCTGGTTTAAGAACCCATAAGCGATGAACTGCGCACCAACGTATTCCATCTTATTGGCTTGCATGCCCGTCTCTTCTCGAAGTTCACCTTTTGCTAGCTCAAGATGATCCGCATCTGGATTTGATTCCCAAGCACCTTGCGGGATTTCCCAACAACGTTGCCCTACGGTGTAACGGAACTGCTGTACTAAGTGAATCACGCCGTTATCGATCGCCAGAATTGCTGCACAGTCTGGCTTGTCGACCACACCGTAGATGCCTTCGGCTCCACTAGGACGTTGGATCTTATCTTCACGTACCGTCATCCATTTGTTTTGATACACCACTTTGCTGTCGAGCTGCTTGATGTCTGCCATGAGAGTCCTTACTGCTTGATTCTTCGAAATTAGTTATTGGATTAGAAGCCATTCTAACGCTGTTTGCGTGTCAGTTTGTAGACGGTTTTCAAAATCAACGCGCTTATTGGTATTCAATATATCCAATCAAAACAATCATTCATCGCAATGATTAGGATGGCGCGAAATGGCAAGTTTTCAATTCGAGGAACTCATATAGTTAACCCATCGACGCAAGGCATGGCTTTGCAAACTTGTTCATTATTGATTGAGGGTTCTTATGAGCGCATCGGATAAAGTCTACGGTTTCAACACTCCACAACGTCTGTTTGTTGGTTATACCTTGGCGGTATTGGTAGACCTTACGGTACTGAACTTCTATGACGAATATTGGGATTTCGTAACCATTGATTCATTTACGATTTCTTTCGCCGCGGCATTGCTGCTTCAGTTGCTCTTGAAGCTGTCTATCAAAGCGGAACACAAAATCGCAGAGTACTTTAAATCGAAGCCGGGTACGGCACCTAAGATTTACCGTGGTATCTCGACTTACGTTATCTTGGTCGGTTCGAAGTTCGTGATGCTAGAAGCCATTAACATTCTGTTCGGTGACAAGGTTGACTTTAGTGGTCCTTGGAACGGTGTCGTCGCCTTCTTTGCGGTGGTGTTTACCATCCTGATTTCAGAAGTCGTCGTCGGTAAGATTTACTTCAAACTTGGTGAGAAAGAACAACAAGCACAACGTGAATTGGCGGAAACTAACGCTAGCTAATATGCAAAATCGATGAATACAAAACAGCATCGATAGAAACCAAAAAGCGCTGAGAAATCAGCGCTTTTTTTGTTTGTTCACTTAAGCTTAAGCGACGAGAATGTTCTTAAGCTCGTTCAACGATTCCACCGTGTAGCTTGGTGCAATACGCTCATCCACACTCGCACCTGTGGTGTTCAACCAACACGTTTCAATGCCAAAGTTGTTACCGCCCAAGATATCGGAATGCAGGTTGTCACCCACCATTAATACGCGCGTCTTACATGGGTTGCCCATTTGCGTCATCGCGTATTCAAAGATACCCAGATCCGGCTTAGCAATACCAACTTGCTCAGAAATCACCACGTGCTCGAAGTAATCGCTCATACCTGTGCGCTCTAGGCGAATCGCTTGCAGTTCAGTAAAACCATTGGTGATGATGCCCATCTTCGCTTTACCTTGCAGCGCTTCCATCAACTCTTTCGCACCCGGCAACAAAGTACAGATGTCTGCCATTGCTTCTAGGAATGCGCTGTTGAGATCCGCTGTAGTGGTGTTGAGCTTATCTGCCCACTCAGTAAAGCGTTTGTGCTTAAGCTCATCTGCTGTCACTTTGCCATCTTGGTAATCTACCCAAAGTGGCTTGTTGACCGTTTGGTAGTGGGCAAAATCTTGCTCGGTGAAGTCTACGCCTTTGCGAGAAAACATCAGCTGTAAACCTTTGAAGGCATCAAAGTGAAACAAGGTTTCGTCAGCGTCAAACAAGATCCAATCGTATTTCATTTTCTTCTTTCCAATATCCAGGTCGTTTTCTGCCGCATAGTCTAATTGTTTTCTTCTTGAAGATAATCTCTATAATTGGAAAATGATTGTATCGTTTTTCTCAACAATATAACTAACAATAGATAACCCCCAATAACCTAGGAGCACGCCGTGAATGCCATTGCGTCACTGCCAGTATTTGTCGCTGTCGTCGAATGCGGCAGCTTTTCCCTTGCCGCCAAGCAGTTAAACCTCACCAAATCGGCGATCAGTAAACGCATCAATCAACTCGAAGATGACCTCGGTATTCGCTTGCTTAATCGCACCACAAGAAAGCTCAGCCTAACCGAAGCTGGACGTCGATACTTCGAGTACGCTTCACAGGCAGTCAACCTAGCTCAACAAGGTGTCGATGCCGTTTCTGAGCTGCAAGGCTCCCCCCAAGGTCGGCTCAAAATCACCGCACCGATGTCTTTTGGCGTTTTACACGTTGCACCACTTATCAGCGAATTTCTTGCACGTTACCCGAAAATTGAGGTCGACTTACAGCTAGAAGACGCCATGGTGGATTTAGTTGAACAAAGTTTTGACCTCGGAATTCGTATTGGCGAACTTGCGACTTCTAACCTTATAGCTAAGCGTCTTGCTCCATGTAAAAGCGTACTGTGCGCCTCTCCAGAATACTTAGAAGAGTTTGGCGTACCAACCAAACCAAGCGATTTGGTGACACACAACTGTTTGCGTTATTCGTATTTCCGAGGCGGGGTCGAGTGGATGTTTATCAACAGCGGTAACGAATATAAGGTGCTGCCGAAGGGCAACTTTGTGGTCAACAACAGCGAAGCAATTCGCCAATTGCTATTAAGAGGCTCTGGCATCGCGCAATTACCGACTTTCATCGCCGCGAAAGACTTTGCATCCGGTAACTTAAAACCGCTGATGGAAGAGTTCTCTCTTCCTGAGCATGCCATCTATGCAGTGTTTCCAGAACGCAAGCACATGCCATTGAAAGTACGTGTGTTTATTGACTTCATCAGCGAAAAGCTCGGCACCGATACACCGTACTGGGATCGCTATTGATAGGTTCTAATGCTCCATCACATTTGATGCAATAACATTTGGTTAATCTAATGTTTCATTTTTAACAGGTGCGCAACCAGCATTGGAGCGCTAACTTAAGTAGCACGTCAACCACACCGGAGTGTGAAGCTATGAAAGTACTGATTCAATACACCCAAGCGGGTAAATATCGCGACCAAGCGTGGGAATCGCTGACGCTAAAAGCAAAAGGCGAGATTCAAGCCGTAACGCCCTCTTACGCAGCTCAGCTTATCGAGCAAAACAAAGCGACGCTTGTAATGACGGAAGACGAGCAAGTGATCTTCCATTCTTAAAAAACATCGATAAAAATGAGCTCTACACCCGAGCTCATTTTTATCGATTAGTAGGAGAGTTACTACGCTCAATCTTGAATGATTTTATTGCCGCAGTTTTCGCAGATTAGATGACGAGAGAAGTCATCCATAGAAGCAAGGAAAGCACCAAATACTGTGCTTTTTAGAAAGCCAGAAATGAACTCCTTCTTACTGCGATTCTTATCTCCCTCAAAAGCACTTTTCTTTCTGACCAACACCACGACATGATGCGTTTCCACACCACACGAAGGACACATAACAACTTCCGTCTTATTTGACATATCAACCCCTAAACTTCAAACGGGTGAATTAATTCTCGTTAAAAACGTCATAGCTTTCGATATAAGCACTTGAGATTTATAAATTAATGAAACCGATATGTAAACAAGCGCTTATTGATTATGGGAATAAGCGCCGTGAGTATGTGTGATTACTCGTCCTCGTTTAAGCGACGAATCAATTTGGCAGGCGTACCGCCATATAGACAATCTGGTGGAACATCGCTGTTTACCACTGAGTTAGCAGCAATGACTGAGCGAGCACCAATGGTTACCCCTTGGTTGATCACCGAGTTGCCACCAATCCAAACACTATCTTCAATAGTGATTGGTTTACAAAACGTTTCCCACTTAAGTCGGCTGCGGTAATCCAACGAATGTGATGCCGTGTAAAGTTGCACACTAGGGCCGATAAGTACGTGGCTACCAATGGTGATTTTGGCTCCATCAAGCATGACGACATTCATATTGATGAAGGTCTCTTCACCGATTTCAATCGTTTTACCAAACTCACAATGGAACGGCGCTCGGACCATACTCATGCCAACTTTACCAAACAGATCCTTTTGCAAAGCATCACGTTGAGACTCATCGGTATTGTTATTGAAGGCCTTCAACGCATGAGTTGCGTGAGTACGGATCGCTTCGATCTCTTCGTCTGTACCGTTAAACACTTGGCCAGACATCATTTTTTCTAATTCAGTCACTGGATCATTCCTACAACTTTTGACCACGATAGATTAGCGTAAAAGAGGAATAAAAAAAGAGAAAAGCACGGGCTTTTCTCTTTCCTATTTTGTCGTTGTATCACGTCGGGGTTATACGATTTCCCAGCTGTGAGTCATCTCAACGCCTTCGCCCAACATCAGACATACTGAGCAGTATTTTTCTAATGAGTCCGCCGCCACTTTAGCTACGATTTCTGGGTCCAGTGTTTCACCAGAGACTTCAAAGTGAATGTTCACCTGAGTGAAGATACGTGGAGCCGTTTCACGGCGTTCCGTGGTGAGTTTCGCGTTGACAGAAGCCACTTTCTGACCTGCTGTTTTTAGACCATCAACAACGTCCACAGAGCTACAACCACCAGCAGCCATCAATACCATTTCCATTGGGCTTGGTGCCGTTGCACCGCCATTGCCATCCATCACGACTGAGTGACCAGATTGAGACTGACCGAGGAATTTAAAGTCTTCGACCCATTTTACTTCTGCTTGCATGGTTTCCCTCATTATTGCTTTTGCCTCATCGGAAACCTTCTACCAATGAGCGCTTGTTTCGTGCCGTTACTGTAGCCCTGTTGTGAGAAAGGGCAAAGAATTTTTCGTAATCACTGCAATTTTTTCGCTCTTACTTCTGTCTTCTTACGTAACATTCATTGAGAAAAATGACGTTTGAGGAAGTTATGAAGAAAGTATCTAAGCTATTGGTGGGCTTCTCATTCACACTCCCTGTACTGTTCATCTTGCTAAGTAAAACAGGTACGGCCGATACCATGGATAAGATGAACGCATCTGGTAAAACTGACATCGCAACACTCGCAGGTGGCTGCTTCTGGTGTACGGAATCAGATTTAGAACAATTGCCCGGCGTGTTAGATGTTGTCTCTGGTTACTCAGGCGGTGATTTAGAAAACCCGACTTATCGACAAGTCTCTTCTGGCAAATCTGGCCATATTGAAGTGATTGAGGTGAAGTACGATCCTGCTGTCGTAAACTACGAACAAGTGCTGGACTACTTCTTCCGCCATATCGACCCGACTGACGACAAAGGCTCATTCGTCGACCGTGGTCCTCAATATCGCCCGGCGATCTTCTATCATAATGCGGAGCAAAAGCAGATAGCTGAGCAGTTTATGATGGAAATCGACAAGGCGATGATCTATCCAAAACCGTTGAAAACAGAACTGATCGAGTTTGAAAAGTTCTACCCTGCGGAGTCGTACCATCAGGATTACTACAAAAAGAGTAGCCTGAAGTACAAATACTACCGCTACGCATCAGGTCGCGATAAGTACCTCGACGAAGTGTTTGGTGAAGATCGTAAAGACAACCCAAAAACACTGCGTGAACTTATCAACGAAAAAGAGTTGGTGACGAAAGTGAAGGTATACGAGAAACCTTCAGACAAAGAAATCAAAGCTAAATTGACTGAGCTTCAATACTACGTGACACAAGAAGAAGGTACAGAGCGCCCTTTCAACAACAAGTATTGGGACAACAAAGAAGCAGGCATTTACGTTGATATCGTCACTGGTGAGCCTTTGTTCTCATCAACGGATAAGTACAAATCGGGTACAGGTTGGCCAAGTTTTACCAGACCAATTAACCCAGGCTACATCGTAGAGAAAACCGACTTTAAACTGGTTTATCCACGCACAGAGATCCGCAGTAAGTTTGGTGATTCGCATATTGGCCATGTATTTAAAGATGGTCCTAAGCCAACAGGATTACGTTACTGCATGAATTCAGCCGCAATGGAGTTTGTACCAGTGAACAAGATGGCGAGTTTAGGCTACGGCGATTACCTGTACCTATTTGATAAGTAGCTAGACCACTGTTTTAACCATATTAGGAGTGAACATTCAGCGCGATGAAAGGTTTTAAATCCAACCTTCCCATGAAAGTCTGTCCGGTCTGTCAGCGCCCATTTTCTTGGAGAAAGAAGTGGGCGCAAAATTGGGAGGAAATCGTTTATTGCTCTGAGCGTTGCCGAAGAAATAAATCAACGAAAACGTAGGTCACTCCGACCCTCTCTGGAGAACGCTATTTCCTTTGTATTAACGTTTGTATGCGTTCTCTTACCAAGGCAATAACGTCCCATCATAAGCCCAAAACGCCCCGCTATCTTGCGGGGTTGCTTTTTCTATCAAGCCTAATAGATCCTTAGCGACTCGCTCTGGTGTGAACAGCTTTCCTTCTGGGACATTGGTGTGAAAAGGTGCCGACAAAGCGGTATCTGTGGTGCCAGGGTGAAGTGAAAGCACCGTGCCATGTTTGACCATTCTTTGCCATTCGATCGACATGGTTTTGAGGAACATGTTTAACGCGGCTTTCG
This sequence comes from Vibrio sp. 10N.222.52.B12, assembly GCF_002875385.1. Lineage (NCBI taxonomy): Bacteria > Pseudomonadati > Pseudomonadota > Gammaproteobacteria > Vibrionales > Vibrionaceae > Vibrio > Vibrio sp. 10N.222.52.B12. Next base: position 57,393 of record NZ_MDAW01000122.1, read on the forward strand.
ATGCACGATAGCTGTACCAACCACCTAACTGATTATCGCTAATGCTGCCAACTTTGGCCGAAATGGTCGCAAACTTAGGTGCAGTACTGCGCTTTAGCTTGGGCGTGAAGTATTTCGCCAACAGTAAACTTGGCAGAGTATTAACCATGATGGTTTGCTGAAAAAAGTCTGCGTCGAGCGAATTAAGATTCTTCTCTGGGCCTTTCTCTTGGGTGTGCAACATACCAACGCAGTTCACCAACCAATCGACATGTTCAATGTGCTCACTGAACGCTTTTACCTGCTCGTCTTGCGATACATCCACTTGATACCAAATTACATTTGGGTGTTGCCAATCTGGTTGCAGCTTACGATAAGTGGCATGCACACGAGCTTGAGGGAACCGCAAAGTGGCTTCTTGAACCATCGCTAAACCAATGCCACCGTTGCCACCAACAATCAGGATGTCCATCACAAGCTCTCCAAGTTTTTCATATAATGCTCTGCGGTTTGTAATATCGCATTCCGCTTTTCTTCTTCCATATTGTCCCAAGAACGAAAAATCATTCCGATACGTGGATTGGTTGCGAGACGTTTATCGTGCTTGTTCATAAAGCGCCAATAAAGACTGTTAAACGGACACGATCCTTCCCCGCTCCTCGCCTTATTGTCGTAATGGCATCCCTTACAGTAATCGCTCATTTTATTGATGTAAGAACCGCTCGCTGCATAGGGCTTGGTACCAACAATGCCGCCGTCCGCAAACAATGCCATACCCCGAGTGTTCGGCATTTCGACCCATTCAATCGCATCAACATAGATACCGAGATACCACTCATCCACTTGGTCTGGGTCGATTTCGGTTAGCAAACAAAAATTACCAGTGACCATCAAGCGTTGGATGTGGTGTGCGTAGGCATAATCGAGGGACTGACCAATCGCATTGCGCATACAGGCCATTTTGGTTTCGCCATTCCAAAAGAAGTCTGGCAGTTTTCTTTCTGCACCCAACTCGTTCTTTTTCGGGTAGTGAGGCATATTCGCCCAGTAGACGCCTCGGATGTATTCTCGCCATCCCAATATTTGGCGAATAAACCCTTCGACTTGAGAAATGTCGATATCTGCGTTGGAATGAAATGCCTTGAGTGATGCATCAATGGCTTCTCTCGGGTGCAGCAATTTGCTGTTGAGCGAGAATGAAATTCGGCTGTGATACAAGCTCCACTTAGCATCGTGCTGACCTGTCATGGCGTCTTGAAAACGGCCGAACAACGGTAGACAGACTTGGCAGAAATGTGCGAGTAAAGACAAGCTTTGCGCGCGATTAATCGGCCAAAACAAGTCCCCTTCGAGATTTCCGATGGTTTTGATGTCATGTTCTGCCAACCGCTCAAGAATGCCGCGGACGTCGGTACTGAATATCAAAGGTTGTGGCAGTTGTTCAATGTCTTTGGCTTTGAGTTTATTACGGTTGTTGGCATCGTAATTCCATTTTCCGCCGACGGGTTTTCCGTCTTGCATCAAGATGTCGAAGCGCTTTCGCATCCGGCGGTAGAAGTGCTCCATCATAATGTGTTTGCCTTGAGGAAACTGCGATTCTATTTCTTCAAACGGCAACAAAAAGTGTTCCGAATCGACACAACGCGTCACAACCCCATCAAGCTTTAGTTTGGCTAACTGCTCTAGTAAACGGTATTCATCGGGGCGTTGATATTCAAACTTACTTGCACCAACCTCGCTCACGTAGTGATGCAAGACTTGCTCAAGATCGTCGAAGGATTGTGTGTCATCCAACGTGAGGTGCAAAACTTGATGCCCCTCGCTCTGACGCTCTTTCGCAAACTGTTCCATTGCAGAAAAGAACGCACAAACTTTCTGAATATGGTGCGTGACGTAAGTATTCTCTTGCTTGAGCTCCGCAATCAGGTAAAGCACTTGCTCATCCGGTTGCTGAAACCAAGAGTGCTCACTGTTGAGTTGATCGCCCAAGATCAATCGTACGGTTTCAAATTGCATTACGGTTTCTCCGATGACGAAGCTTTGTCACTGCTGCCCATCACAATCGGCCAATCGACCATGTCTACACTATCCAAATGCGCGCCAGCGCAACGACCTTGCCACCTATCGATGAACTCCATGTGCGGATCGTACATTTCGGTTTGCTTTTCGAGGTTGAATTGTCGTGAACCACGCGGATCCGCACCGACACCCGCTAGGTATTGCCAATTTCCCCAGTTTGATGCCACATCGTAATCGACCAGTTGTAACTCAAAGTACGCCGCGCCATAACGCCAATCAAGGCCAAGCTCATGCACCAAACAACTGGCGACTAACTGTCTACCACGATTCGACATATAACCGGTTTCATTAAGCTGGTGCATACACGCGTTCACGATAGGAAATGGCGTTTCACCTTTCTTCCATTGCTGGAAACGGTGCGCGTAAAAGCTGGTGAGTGGTGCTTGATTTTGGATGCCACCGAATCGGAAGAGCTGCCGCTTGTATCGACGGGCATACCAATAAAAGTACTCACGCCAAAGCAGTTCGAAGTAAATCCAATAGGTTGAATCATTTGCACCATTCGCGGCTTCATAACGTTTAAGCATGGCATAAATGGTTTTCGGAGAAAGACACCCATGAGCTAACCAAGGAGAGAACTTGGTGGAGTAATCCATACCATCTAAACCGTTGCGCGTTTGTTTGTATTCACTTGCTAATGTTGAGGCAAAATACTGACGACAATGTTCAAGCCCTGCTCGCTCACCACCATTAAACAGGCTTTGCTGGACATCTCGGGTCAAACTCAACGTCGGCAGTACGAGTTCGTCTGGCAGTGAAGGCAACGTTGTTACTGCTTCTACAGGTTCAGTTAGAGCAAGGTTCTCAACCTTTTTTCGGAACTTGGTGAAGGTGTCAGGAAGCGCTTCAAGCTCAAACGGTAAATCTTCGACACAGAACAAGCTGCGAACTTCACTTTGGACAACAGCCAAATGCGGCGCTTCTGCTTGAATCTTATCGACCACATCTTGCTCATCTGATCCAGAGACCGCATCTACAAAGAGATGGGTCACATCAAGCTTGTCAGTAACATATTTGATTGCTTGGTAAGGAGGTAAGTCAACGACCTGTAAACGTTGATTAAGTGCATTCAAAGACAAGCTAAGGCAATGCACTGACTCGTCCAAAAACTGTTGTTTGGCGGACCCAAATTCCGAAGTTTGTGCGTATTGCTTTAGGTAGGGCGACATTTTTGGATAGCAGTATATACAAATGAGCTCTTCGACCTCAGCAGAGGCTCGGAGCAGGAGCGGATTGTCATGCAATCTCAAATCGTTGGTAAACCAATACAATCCAATAGTCTTGTTCAAGTGACGCTCCTTACTACTCTATTCTGTTATGTGCATGCCAAGTTTTACGCATCACCATTGGTCACGATCATCGCATCATTTAGATTGCAGAAATCTTCATCAAACAAACTTCTTTAGTAAACAAAATGTTATAGATAAATTTATAAGTTATGAAAGATTAAGTAAGAATTCATGAAACCGTTTGATTATTCGCTCAAGTTTTTTAAAAAAACCGTACAAAAATGACAAAAATTAAAGCGATATTGTTTTATATCCGTTACCCTTAGCCCAATTGCATTTTGCTTGTAACACCGCAGAAATGACCGACGAATTTAAAAAATCGACCGCTAATTTAAAAAAAGCGGTGCCCTTAATGATCAAAAACCACGTAGCGGCAACACCAGCCAACTACGCGCTTTGGTATACCTACGTAGATAAGACCATTCCAGAGTTGAACCAAGAAATGGATATGGTTCTGGAAAATTACGACGTATGCCCTCCTGCTATGCACAAACTGCTCTACAACAACTATGTAGCAAGCAAAGCAGAGACCAGCATAGAAGATCTTAAAACCAACGTAGAAGTGCTGTTGGGTGAGGTCTCCAGCTCTATGACAGACACCATCACTGATACGTCCTCCTTTTCTGACATGGTCGACAAAAGCTTTAATAAGCTAGAGAAAGTCGAAGACAGCAGCCTCAGCATTGAAGAAGTCATGAATGTTGTACGACAGCTTGTTGTTGAGTCTCGTGAAATTCGCCATTCAACCAAGTTTCTCAACAGCCAACTGACCAATGCGAGCGAAGAAATTTCTCGTCTCAAAAATCAGCTTGCTGAAGTACAGAAAGACGCCTTATTTGACGGCCTCTCCAAGCTGTATAATCGTCGTGCCTTCGATAACGACCTACGTATGCTGATTGACAGCAAACAGGCAATGACACTGATTATGCTTGATATCGACCATTTCAAAGCATTTAACGACAATTATGGTCACTTATTCGGTGATACGGTGATCAAAGCGATTGCGCGTCGCTTACAACAAAGCTGTCGAGATGGCATCAGTGCCTACCGTTTTGGTGGAGAAGAGTTTGCGGTGATTGTGCCAAACAAATCATTGAGAATCTCTCGTCAATACGCGGATACGTTGAGACGAATGATTGAGAAGCTGCGTGTCCGCGACAAACGCTCAGGTAGCCAAGTGCACAGTATTACTGCCTCGTTTGGAGTTGCGGAATTTGAAATCGGCGATACGCCAGAAAGCTTGGTCAACAAAGCCGACAAACAACTTTATGAAGCGAAGCAACTCGGCCGCAACCGTGTCATGCCGCTGTAAGACTGATTTCCCGGTAAATAAAACACTCAAACAAAACCCCAAGCACGTGCTTGGGGTTTTGCTTTCTTGGGCTGGATCGTTATTTTTTCGCTTCTTAAAGCATCAGTCAATGCTGTAGCAGTAACTTAAGAAGTAATCTTCACCGTTTTTCGCGGTAAATTCTTTATCTTCACTGCACGCCATTGGTTTGCCTTTTTTGTCGCCTTTGATCAAGCTGATCCAATGACGCATGGCTGTTGGGGCGTTACCCGTCAGCTCAGGGCTAAACGTGGTACGGGTTTCGAGTTGGATATCGTCGATGTCCATCAACTCAACACAACCTGTGCCTTTGTGACAACCAAACAGCACTTCAGCGTGGCTTCCAGATTCGTCTTTAAACAGAATCGATTTCGGATCTTCTTTCTCACCAGTGTACGCTACGAAGTGCTTTGGACTTTTAAGGCCACTGTGCGTACCGTCTTTGAAGTAAGCCATTACATGTCGGTAGTCGATAACGTAACTGGATACATCTTGGTGTGACCCATTCTCTAGTGGGAACATTCGGTCTAGTAGTTGCTTCGCCTTAATTTGCTTTTCGCTTTGCTGCTCAGCACTTACCGCCTCGACGGCAAATACGGCTTCAGCGATAATTGGGCGTTGTTGTTCTTGGATGTCTTTTTTATCGAAGTTCAGCATATTCATCGTCGTTTCCTCTCACTTAAACACTCTTCCTAGAGTAAAAACTTAAAACCTCTGTTTAAGTTTCAGGCAAATTTGTGAAGTTGATGGTTAATTTCCTTGCCTGCTCAGTATGTAGACTAGCGAAATATTGACTACAATTTCACAACAAAAATTTTACAATGTGAATTTTACAAAATGTCTGTGTCAAAAAGTCTTATCCGCCAATCTCATTTCTTGGGTACGAAAATTCGCAACCTAAGGAAAAACAACCATTTAACGATGGAGGATTTGTCTGCGCGTTGTGTAAGGATAAATCCAGAGTACGCGCCTTCCGTTTCTTACCTATCGATGATCGAGCGTGGAAAACGCGTGCCGAGCATCGATATGCTGGAAGTGATCGCCGAAGTTTTCCAAAAAGAACCCGCTTGGTTTTTGGACGATGAGCCAGAGCTCGAAGCCATCACGCCCAATAAAGGCAACCGTGGCGGCATTAACGGGATGGCGCTCGAACCCAGCTTCTTGTTCTCTAACGATATCCTGCAAATCGCGATACCAGAGATGCTCTCCCAAACGGGGATCACAGGGCGTCAGTTTGCTCATCTTTTGATTCGTGCTCACCAAGAAAATCATCAAAACCACTTTCCAGACTTAGAAAGAGCGGCAGAAGAAATCGGCTTAAAACGTTTGAATCTATCGGTTGAAGACTTAATCGACATTGCCAAAAGCTTGGGATTGGACATTCGTTGGATTGATCGCGCCCCTCAAGATGTGGTTGATGAACTGGGGGTCAGCGCCAAACAACTCGTGACTTCTTTTATGGAAGCCCCTGGCACGATTTACCTGAATAAACGAATGCGTGATTACCCCACTCGCTTAAAGTACGACTTGGCTGTGTATATTGGTCACAGGGTGCTACACAGCAGTGATGGTATGAGCAATGTGCTCTCTATTGGTCACCAGAACAATTGGGAACAGACAGACAGCCCGGTGTCGAACTCAGAGCTAAACTCTCAAGATATCCTCCAGGCATGGCGCGATTTTGAGTCAAGTTTCTTTGCCGGTGCATTACTCTGTCCAAAAGTGCCATTTCGCCAATTACTCGATCGCTCAGGTTATGAAATCGATGTTCACAAAAAAGCGGGCGTCTCCCCTTCTGTCGCAATGCGCCGCATGACGGTGGTATCGCCGTACCCACATTGGCATTACTTTGATGCTTATGGACCAGGTAAGCTCAAAGCGGTTTATCGTGGTAATGGTATTCCACTCCCTTGGGGGAACATGCGCAAAGTTAATGACCCTTGTCAACACTGGGCAGTCTTCCGTCGTCTGTCACAGCCGCTAGATACCAGCTCAGCACAGATCTCGATTCTCAATGTTGGTAATGAACCACGCATCTACTGTTGTGAATCAGTCAATGTATTTGATCCAGCAGGAAACAATCGCGTGCTTTGTGCTGGCATAGACCTCAACCCGGCTATTTCTGCACAGGGTGGGGATGCGATTGCAATTGCAGAAGAGCTAAAATCGCTGTGTGTCTCTTCAGGGGGCAGCACGGTGATTCCACAGCACATCAAAAAGGATCTGACGACGATAGCTAAGATCCTCAATATCAATTGGATTGAACGAGGAATTCAAACTCAAGCAAGATTGATTTGTTCAAGAGGCGCGGTATGTCCAAGACAACCGAGTTGCTATAACAAGTGTGGTGATTCAGGAGATACTGGAGACGAGGTGCAGGTTCTTGACCTATAGAAAGAAAAAACGCCAATCACAATAAAGGTGATTGGCGGTATATACTTGTGAACAATGTGTATTCACTAACAACGTCAGTTGGCTAGGTGACCCTCGGCTTAATAAGGGTCAATCTGTATAAAGCACGATGCGTGCCAACTTTTAAAACACCATTTTTTCTTCGATCTTGATGCATATTGATGATTTATTGAGCACATATTTTGCAAATCGCATTTGCAAAATGCAAAGAACTGCAAAATATGCTACAGATCGCATTGCTACTAATCCCTTTATCAGCAATAGCCTCGTTGATGAGTACACCCCTTTAAAATGAAAATCAGTCAAAAGCGGGAAGACACTGACTGTGTTTAAAGCACTATCAACGTTTAAGTATTAACCGCCATAATGCTTTTGCTGATACATCCGCTCATCTGCAATTTTCATCATTTGTTCTGGCGATGTCATGACAGGATCAAACATCGCGTAACCCATGCTAGTGCGCAGATAAATCAACTCTCCGTCATAGATAACTGGTGTGGAGCACAATGCCGTTCTTAACTTTTTCAAAAGTGTTTGGATATTTTCTTCTGTTTTCGGGTTATGGACCACCACCAAAAACTCGTCCCCGCCCATACGTGCGACAATATCAGAGCGACGCAAGCTGCTTTTGATTCGCTCTGCACAGGCAACAAGTACTTTGTCTCCAGCATCATGTCCATGAGTGTCATTGATGTGCTTGAAATGATCTAAATCGATGTTCACAAGAGCGAAGCGATAACGTTTTTTATAACGCTTTGCGATTTCAAACTGATGCTTGTACGACTGCATAAAGTAACGTCGATTTGGCAACTGAGTCAGCTCGTCATGCAGCGCACGGCTATCTGCCACAATGTACAAGCGATAAATCACCATCAATGCGATGCTCATCGCTAGTACAATGGGATAACCGACGAGTCGTGCAATATGAAGTCGGTGCCAAGACACTTGTTTTTCCAACTCTCCGTTGGCATAGACCGTAATACTCCAACCGCCATAAGGGAAATGCACTTGCTCTTTGGCATACACTTGGCCGTTTTCGCTTGTTTGACCAAAGAAAACATCGCCAAGTTCGCCACCACTATCATAGCCACGAATCGTCATGTAATAACGATATGAAAACTCGATAACTCCCGTATCTCTCAGCAAACCGTCAAAGTCGATGACGGTACTGATCACGCCCCAATAATCATTGTTTATCGGTGGATCACGAAAGACAGGGACACGCACAATCAACCCTTTCCCACCTTGCACTAGCTCGATAGGGCCAGCGATAAAGATTTCTTCAATTTCCTTAGCTTTTTGAACTTGTACCCATTGTTCTGGCACAGTCCGATAATCCAAGCCAACCACGGCTTCATTCCCTTTTAAGGGAAAGATATGGCTGACCACGTCGTTTTCTGCCATGCCAATCACTATGATGTGCTTGCTTTTGTTTAGGATTCGATTGGCTGCAAGATTAAGCTTGCGCTCCTCATCTTTAGGCAGCAAAGTAATGAGTGTGGCAAGGGTGCTGGCTTTATAGATATCAGCCATAAGTTCCGCTTCCAAATTGGAACGGAGAATAGAAAGTTGTTCTTTGGCCTCAACTTGAACTCGCTCTTGGTAGAGGCTTTGCTGGTTCCGATGTAACAGCTCAATCACCCCAATACACAAGGCAAAAAAAGTGAGAAAGAACAATGCAAAATAGCCCTGCTTTCTGGGTGAATAGCGCATTTGTTCCTCACTATCTCGTCCTGACTACAACGAGACTTATTCATTATTGTTAAAATGCTTATTTACCTTAAGAATAACCAATAGCTATCGTAAAGGTAATAAATATCGACCATTTTTATAAATGAGAAAGGTAAAGTGAGATGCAAGTACAAGGTGATTTATTTAAAAGCTCATTTTGGCAAGAAGTAACACAGGGCAGAATTTACTATGACCCTAACTTTCTCAGTAACTTAGAAGCTGATCGTTATTTCTCTAACCTTCGCTCTACTCTCCCATGGCAACAAGAGCGCATCACCATGTTCGGCCGCTCAGTACTGCAACCTCGGTTACAAGCTTGGCATGGCGATGTTGCCTATACCTATTCAGGGTTAACCATGTCGCCACACCCTTGGACACCGGATCTCAATGAGCTAAAAGCGCGCTGTGAAGCCATTGCCAACGTTCAATTCAACTCGGTCTTAGCAAACCTATATCGTCATGGACAGGACTCCATGGGATGGCACCAAGATAATGAGCCAGAGCTTGGTAGAAATCCGGTTATCGCTTCTGTAAACCTTGGCGAAACTCGACGCTTTTTACTGCGGAATTTACATTGTAAAACTCAGCTAGAGTATGAACTTAGCCATGGTGCCTTGTTAATTATGGCAGGAGAACTGCAGCATCATTGGAAACACGCGGTGCCCAAAACGGCAAAACCGAAAGGTGAGCGTATCAACCTGACCTTCCGCCATATCGTGACCAACTATTGACTGAGGCATTACATAGCAAAGAAGCATTGATGCTAGGTTTGAATTCTGGGCTTTTTGTGGAATGTAATTATGCGTATCAAACCTCTCAACTTAGCTATCTTGCTCTCTTGTTCGTTGGTCTTTAATGTTCAAGCCGATCAGGACTCACCCGTGTTGAGCTACCCTCAATCTGCACAGTTAATAAAAGATACGTTTGAGTCGCAGCTTTATTCCCTACCAGCATTTAAAGAAGGCCACTTTGGGTTGCGCATGTACCGCCAAACTCTAGATGATAAATACCTTCCTGCGGTGTGGACAGACATGGCTCAAGTCGCCAGCCGTTTGAATCACTTTGCCAGTGATGTGAATACGCCAGAACAAATCATATTGTATTCAGAAAAACGCCTTGCCAATTACCATGACCAAGAAGACGAACGAGGCCAGCGCCGCTATACCGTGACCAAGCATCAACCTGAGTATTTTTATCTAGGGGTCGATTTGCTGGGTGCAATGGCAAGAGCTGACGAATACGGCCTTAAACACAAACACGATAAGACCTTAAGAAGCGTCATTCGACGTTATGATTTCACCAAATACGCGACCGACCCTGAAATGATCGAGGCATGGGCAGCGCAACTGGCCAATCAAGTTTATTGGCTACGCCAACTGGGTGAGCAAGATGTCGTCAATGACTTCACCAAAGCGTTTAAAAGCACCTATCCAGATTCACAGGATAAGAAGTTGTCACCGCAGCAATACAGCAACAAAATCTACGGCATGACACACATTATTTTTGGTGATTCTCAGTACTATCAAAAACAAGTCAATGAATATGACCATCAATGGATATACGATTACTTCCGCGACAATATAGATACGATTATCTTACGCTCTAAAGAAGATGTGATTGCCGAGGTGGGTATTACGTTTCTCCTTGCGGGGCTAGAGAATGACCCTGTCGTCGAGAAAACACGTCAAGCGATTCAAGGCTCAATCAATCTCGAACAAGGCATGATCCCATCGGTCGATGGCGACTTCGACTTAAAATATGGAGAGCATAGAAACGTCTTGGCTATCATGTTATTGGACTGGAAGGGTGTTCACCACGCTCCGACGGTTGCCAATCAGCCATTCGCTTTTCAATCGTTACCCTACGGGCTGGTTCCGAAATCGTAATATGGTGCTATTTAAACAATAAGGTTAGACCTTCTGCTTTTTCTGTACTTGCTCATAACGGACTAAACGAAAATCTTGATAGCCTTCCATCACACTGAGAATCATCGGGTTATCAAAAAACTGTTCACTGGTTCCAGCATAAAAGGTGACGCTGCGGCTATAACAGCACTTTTCTAGGAAGCAGTCACTCATAAACTGCTTGAGGCTGCGGTCTCGAATCGGAAAATACACCATCAAACCTCGGCTGATCTCCGCGATATGATTAAGTAATGCGGTTCGAATGGTTTTAGTGAGAAAGACCACACTGATAAGATAAATCGCCCCTTGCTTTAGCTCATACAATACATGACCAACCAACATCTTCTTATAGTAAAAGCAAAACACTTTAGGCTGGGTCAAACATAAGGCATCAAACGTATCTGTGACTGCATTACCATTTTGCCTGAAATGAGAATCGAAGATCAGCTGTTTGTCGTCCTCGTCCAGCTTATCAAAAGCAACATGACTGCGATGCGTGATTTCATAGTCATACACCGTATTCAGATTTTGGAAATTCACAGGATGTTGCAGTGCTTTTTTGACACTTTTTAGCTCTTGTTCATCATAGTGATAAGGCTGCTGAAAGAAATGGGCAATCCCGAGGCGGCGCAATAGAGTGGGTTCAATCTTCCCCCTTTCCCACTGGCTCAATGTAGCTTGGTTTAAACTAGAAAAAACACGATGAGCGGAGGAGAGGAGTTCGGCCAACCCATCCTGCGAGTAGTTTGATTTTTTTCGGTAATACTTCAATGCATTTGCAAAATGAAGACGATCGAACTTCATCCTCTCTCCTAACCAACTGGTCTCAATATCAATGTGTTATAAATCTTTTAATTAAAATAGATAAGATTTCAGTATTTCGTAAAATGAAAAACACAATAAACCTTACCGGACTTAAATCGTATTCGCTGCAACGTCTTCATGGTAATTGTCATGCAGTGACGTCAGTGGTTGTTCAAAACCGACTCGACTGCCTTTGGGAATCACGACCAATCCCCCCTCCGTTACGAAAAACCGCTCACTGTCTTTCTCAAATTTCTCACCAATGACTGTCCCTGGAGCGATATGGACATCCTCTTCAATAATGGCACGTGTAATGCGGCTGTTTGCTCCAATCTTACAGCGCGCCATCAATACCGCCTCATGCAACATGCTGTTTCTACCTAAATCACAATCAACCCCAATCACAGAACGGATAGAGCACGCTCCTTCAATTCGGCAGCCTGAAGCAATATAGCTGTCTTTAATGCGAACTTTAATGCCTCCCGCATCATTACATAAGCTGGATCGCTGCGAGACGACTTCTTTACTAAGCAATGGCTCTGAGCTTTTCTTTTGCGTATCATTTTGCTCAACCAACATCGCCATTTGCACCGACCAATAGTCATCAACACTATTCAAACCATGCCAATACAAAGGGGCTTGGTCTGAATCAACGGCTCCCAAATCGAATAGTGCCACTTTGACCTTCTGAACCAGTTTACCAATCACATCACAAGTTAAATCATGTCGTCCGTCTAAGTTTTTTGCATTGGTGAACAAGCCTTTGACTAAGGTCGCACGATTAAGCACATAGTTCTCGGTAAGCACAAGAGAGAGGTCTGGCTTATTTGGTATCTCTGCAGGTTGCTGTGGCTGGTGCTGAATGCTTGTTACTTGGTTTTGCTCATCCAATTCCACAACATGATAAGCAGACGCTCGCTCGGTAGGAACTTGAGCTACAACAAGCGTTAACTCAGACGCTTGGATTCTGTGGTATTGCAGCAATGAAGAAAGGTAGCGCCGATGAATTTGTTCTCCACCAACTAACAGTACATGCTCATCAGTCGGGCGATTAATGGCCTCTAAGTTTTGCAGCAAAGCATCGGTCCAATTGTACTGCAACGCAGGCAAAAACTTATTATGGGGGTATGCCGGCTCAAGAATGTCGATGTTCGCTTCGTACTTACTCCATGCACGCTTAATGTGTTCATTTAAAGCAGGGCAATGGAATCGACTTAAGACAAGATTACGCTTGATGCCAGATTGAATTAGATTGCTCAACGCAAAGTCAATCAAACGATGGGCACCCGCGAATGGGGTAATAGATTTACAGCACGTTCCTGAGAGCGGCTCTAACCCACCATTCTCCTTATCGGCTAACACGATCGATACTACTTTTGACGTCATGTTTTACTTCCTTGTCTTATTTATAGTTTAGAAAGTAAACATAAACCGTACGGCAGTACTATTCAATATTGGGGGTAATGTGCTCAAAAAACAATATTACAGAGCAATGTTCTCTTAAATATTTAAGCAATCTCTCATTCAAGCGTTTTATAAACAAAAACCCGCTATGGAAGCGGGTTTTGATTTATTTTTATGTGCGGGCATCCCTTAAAGAGAAATAAAGATACCGGCTAAACAAGCGCTCATTAGGTTTGCTAGGGTACCTGCTGCGACCGCTTTCAGTCCCATATTTGCTACGTCTTTACGACGCTCTGGTGCCATCACACCAATTGAACCAAGTTGAATCGCAATCGAACCGATATTGGCAAAGCCACACAAAGCAAAAGTAATGATAATTTGCGTGTGCTCAGTCAGTGTCGCTTTATGTTGTACGAAGTCGATAAATGCGACGAATTCGTTCATTACGATTTTCTGACCGATATAAGAGCCCGCTGCAAGTACTTCGTGGCCCGGAACGCCAATCAACCATGCTAGAGGTGCAAATAGGTAACCGAAAATAGCCTGCAGCGTGATGCCAGCAAAACCGAACATTTCACCTAAGTTTTCTAAACCCGTGTTTACCATCGCAATCACACTCACGAAGGCAATAAGCATCGTACCGACCGCGACGGCAACTTTCATACCGCCCATCGCACCGCTCGCTAGCGCATCGATTACGTTGCTTTCTTCTGATTTATCCAGCTCGATGTTGTTGTAATCACTTGGAGTTTGACGCTCAGGCACGATGATTTTTGCCATCAACAAGCTACCTGGTGCCGCCATGAAGCTTGCTGCGATTAGGTATTTCAACTCTACACCTAGACCTGCGTAACCACCCAAAACACTACCTGCGACTGACGCCATACCACCAGCCATTACCGCAAACAGCTCAGAGCGGGTCATGTTTTGTAGAAATGGACGGATAAGAAGTGGTGATTCGCCTTGGGATAGGAAGATGTTACCTGTTGCAACCAATGATTCTGCTTTGCTGGTACCCAAAAACTTTTGGATAGCACCGCCAATAAATTGAATCACTTTTTGCATGATACCCAAGTAGTAAAGGGCTGAGATAAGAGCGCTGAAGAAAATGATGATAGGAAGAACGCGGACAGCAAAGATAAAACCAGTAGAAGCAAGGTCACCAAAGAGGAATTTGATCCCTTCATCAGCAAAACTTAAAAGACCCGCAACGCCACTACTCAAACTGGCCAACGCGGCTTGCCCCCAAGGGAAGTAAAGCACTAGAGCAGCAAAACCCATTTGGAGCAACAAAGCACGAGATACGGTTTTCCAATTGATTGAAGAACGGCTCTCTGACAGTAGGAACGCACAACCTAGTAGTGCAACAATACCAAATAAACTAAATAGAACACTCATGAATCAGACCTACTGAACGTTGAAAAAGAAAGAAACGCCAAAGGAATTGGCAAAAGAAAGGGACAACGTGTCGAGTGACAAGGCACTCGTAGATCTAACTTGGCGACAGAACGGATAGTTCGACATCTTATTTTTACCTTATACAAGCAATTGAACTTAGCTGGTCCGGTCCGTGGGGTCATTCACTGCTGGAGAGTATTCGACTCATCCCGCTCCATGTGACGGCTTGTATGGGTAAGGGTCCTGAACAACGAACCCTAATTCCCGCTTAAACGGGTCGCAAGTATAGCCATCAAAACGAGAGTTTCATCACATTTATTGACGCAAACGTTCAAGCGTTCATTTTTTGCGCAAGAATGCCAATTTGTGTTCATACTTGTAGTGAAAATAGGGGTATTAAGAGGGGAACGCATGGTGAAACGGCCAAAAACGGACAATAAATGTTCAATCGAACACCAAAGTCCAAAAATGAGTAATTTTGCTCTCGCCAATCTATGGATTTTGGATATACAATTTGGAACGCTTCTTTCCGAAGCCTCTGTGTATTCAGAGCATCATGATGCCGAGATGGTGAAATTGGTAGACACGCTAGCATGAGGTGCTAGTGCCTTAGGTGTGAGGGTTCGAGTCCCTCTCTCGGCACCATTATTCTTCCTATAAGAAATTTAGAGTGTAATGCAAAGTTCTAAGCAGGCAAGACAATCCGCTGATGCTAACCAACTTCTAAGCGAGCTTGCAGTGCACGCCCTATTACACCTGCACTTCAAACTCCATGCGTCCTCGCGACCTATTCCCTTAAAAGAACGTAACGACTTACTGCAAAAATGGCTTAAACCTAAGCTTAAAAGTAACCGCTACAAACTGATTAAAAAGCCGTTAAAGTCTCTGACTCAACAGGCCAAAGGGGAAAATGGCAACCTTGAAGCTTTGCTTGAACGCTGTGTGGGTGCGAATAAACCGAGCAATCCGCAACCTCACCTCGATAGTTACTTGCTACTGATTAACGAAGTAGAGAAAAAACTCGGTACGACCGTACTGCTCTCTCGTCCTGAAGATGTCGATTTATCACACGACCAGCATGGCTGCTTACTGTGTGTTCTCTCTGACAACTTAAACCAACACTTCGATGATAATAACGCCATGATCGCACCTATTTCGATGCTTTTCCGTGGCCCAATGAGTCAACGTTCATTGTTCTTAGGTAGCATTTATGCCAGCAACACCTTCAATTATGAAGTGCAATATCAAGACGAACAATTTGTACGTATCTCACTTGAGTTAGCGTAAGTTTGATTGATATAAACATATCATTGACGTTGTAAGCCAAGTTCTAAAAGGCCGCGAATTTCGCGGCCTTTTGCTTATCGAAACATAACGTTTTCTCGATCAATCCAGCTCGCGAAAGCGTGCCGTAAAGTGACGAAGTACCGGAGGCTCATAATCAAAGGTGAGTCCCTTTAACTCATGCGAGCGGTTCTTCAATTCAATAATGGCATCGGCGATATAATCCATATGGTCGTTGGTGTAGACGCGACGCGGGATGGTCAAGCGCATCAATTCGAGTTCTGATGCTTTCTGTTCACCCGTTTCCGGATCTCGACCAAGCAACAGTGAACCAATCTCTACTGCACGAATCCCCGCTTCTAAGTACAAAGCATTACACAACACTTGTGCTGGAAATTGATCCGCGGGTATATGAGGTAGGATTTTCGCTGCATCAACAAACACGGCATGACCACCCGTTGGATATTGAATTGGAATGCCACCCTCGCGTAGACGCTCACCCAAGTATTGCACTTGGCTGATGCGGTAGTGAAGGTAATCCTCATCCGCACCTTCATATAGACCACGAGCCAAGGCTTCCATATCACGGCCAGCCATACCACCGTAAGTCACAAAGCCTTCCATCGGTACACATCGTGTTTGAACCGCTTGGAACAGCTCTTGATGATCGCGAATACAACACATACCACCAATGTTTACCATTGGGTCCTTCTTCGCTGACATAGTGAGCATGTCGCCGTATTGGTACATCTCGCGAATGATTTCAAGAATCGATTTGGTCTCGTAGCCCGCTTCGCGTTGCTTGATAAAGTAAGCGTTCTCACAGTAACGAGCCGAATCAATCACTACTGGAATGTCGTACTTGGTTGCGATTTCGTACACGCTGCGCATGTTTTCCATCGACACAGGCTGGCCACCTGAACTGTTACACGTAACCGTTGTGATGATCGCACAGATGTTGTGAGAACCATGCTCTTCAATCGTTGCCACCAGCTTATTAAGGTCAAAGTTCCCCTTCCAGTCGTATGGCGTGGTAGTGTCGAATGCTTCTTCTGTTACCACGTTAATCGCTTTACCGCCATTGAGCTCAATGTGACCCGCTGTGGTGTCGAAGTGGTAATTTGATATAAACACTGGTGTCTCACCACCGCGAACCTGACGCATACGTTCAATCAAGGCTGGGAATAAGATTTGCTCCGCCCCACGACCTTGGTGCGCCGGCACTGTCAGCTTGTAACCAAAGAAGTGCTCTACCGCATCACACAAGTTGTAGTAGTTGCGGCTACCCGCGTAGGACTCATCACCCATCATGATCCCCGCCCACTGATTGTCACTCATAGCACCAGTGCCAGAGTCGGTCAGCAAGTCGATATAAACATCATCACTGCGAAGAAGAAATGGGTTAAAACCTGCTTGTTTAAGGGCAATCTCTCTGTCAGCCAATGTTGTCATTTTGATTGGCTCAACCATTTTAATGCGGAACGGTTCTGGGATACGTTTCATTATTAATTTCCTTATACGCATTGCTTTGCGCGAATAAGCGCAATCTGCTTCAATTTCTTGATTTTTATTAGAAAAATAGAAAGGTTCAATGCGGGCGCATTGAGGAAATTAACGAAGAGAGATTTTACTGAGAAGGGACAAACCGTAATCGAGGTTGTACCAGAACGACAGCACTAAACGGCTATCAAGAATATCCTTAATTCTCGTCATTCTCGTCCTCCTGATCTAAATAAAGTAAAGGTCAGTGACACTGCGCCGCTGACCTTTTCACTATAGAGCAAGATTTAAACAATTTTCAGTGAACCCGCCCTCACTTTTCATACCAATAAACTATAAAATTCCAAGTTTTTAAGGACTTATTAGCAACCCGTTGCAGGTAGAAACCTCAATATAATTAGGGCTACTTATTGCAAATCACCCTGCGGCACGGCGCTTGACTCTGCGTTTGATATTCTGCTCTTTCACCATGTAGTCGAACAGAGGTGCGAATAAGTTGGCAAACAGAATCGCTAACATGATGCCCTCTGGGTAAGCAGGGTTGAGCACTCGGATAAATATCGTCATCACACCAATCAGGATACCGTAAGCCCATTTACCACCATTGGTGAATGCAGCCGATACGGGGTCGGTGGCCATAAAGAAAGTACCGAACGCGACACCACCAATCACAAAGTGCCAATAGAAAGGCATAGAGAACATAGGATTCGTATTCGAACCAATAGCATTAAGCAGTAGCGACGTCACGGCTAAGCCAACAAAGACACCCGCAACAATCCGCCACGACGCGATCTTCATAAAGATAAGCACCAAACCTGTAAGCGCGATCAGCAGGGTCGAGACTTCTCCCATAGAACCCGGTAGATTACCAACGAAAGCGTCCACCCAAGAGATAGGCTGGCCTGTCATGTTGTTGGTCAAAGCGCTTTGACCACCTTCGTACCATTGGCTAAGAGGGGTTGCACCAGAGTAGCCATCAGCCGAAACCCAAACGGCGCCGCCAGACATATTCGCAGGATAGGCGAAGTACAA
The DNA here is from genome assembly GCF_002875385.1 of Vibrio sp. 10N.222.52.B12. Classification (NCBI taxonomy): domain Bacteria; kingdom Pseudomonadati; phylum Pseudomonadota; class Gammaproteobacteria; order Vibrionales; family Vibrionaceae; genus Vibrio; species Vibrio sp. 10N.222.52.B12. Next base: position 75,539 of record NZ_MDAW01000122.1, read on the forward strand.
GAACGCACGCCCTGCCAATGCGGGGTTTAAGAAGTTACGTCCCGTACCACCGAAGATCTCTTTCGCTACCACGATACCAAAAGTGATACCCAGTGCGGCTTGCCACAACGGAATGGTAGGCGGGAGAATTAACGCAAACAGAATGGAGCTAACAAAGAAGCCTTCATTCACCTCGTGCTTGCGGACAATAGCAAACAGCACTTCCCAGAAGCCACCAACCACAAACACAGTCGCGTAGACAGGCAAAAAGTAGGTTGCACCGACCAGCATTTTACTCGCCCAACCCGCTTGGCTGGCCGCCTCTACTGAACCCCAAACCCAACTCAGCCCCCAAGAGGCATCAATGGCTTGTTGTGCGGCAGCTTGGTCAAGGCCGTACAGCAAAGCATCGCTGGATTGCTGCCCGATGTTATACATACCCCAAAACATCGCGGGGAATACGGCTAACCACACCATGATCATGATGCGCTTCAAATCGATGCTGTCTCGAACATGGGTTACGCCGTGATTCACTTTACCCGGCGTATAAAAAAGGGTTTCAACAGCTTCGAAGAGTGGGTAGAACTTGTGGTACTGGCCTCCCGGTTCAAACTTTGGTGAGACCTTTTCAAAATAATGCTTCAGACTCATAACGTCTCCTCCTCTAAAGAATGTTACGAGCCGCTATCAAAAGCGATCGTTTTTAGCCTGTTTAACTCCCCCATTACGTATTTATCTGTTGGCACAGAAGACCTTGCTATTATGTAAACCGTGAAAGGCGTGCTTATACTCAATCAATAACAAAACAATGGAGTGGATTATGAAGTTAAGGATGATGTGGACCGCGATGATGTCGTTGGCCGCTTTTTCATTTGCAGGTAACGCATTGGCCGTGGACAAGCAAATGTCTCCTGGTTTGAAGAAGAAAATGCAAGCCATCTGTGGCTCGAAAGGCGGTGTCCCTGGAGGTTGGCAAGTGGCGAAAGTGACACCGGATGCCGAACGCTCGCTCAGCATGATTCTGCATCAAATGAATGCGACGGATAAGCTAAAGCAAATCAATGATGTCAGAACTCAAATCGTCGGCGGTACACACTATGCGATGGAGTTCGAGCTTAAAGATGGAGAAGTCTGGAATGCGATTGTCCTGCACAGTGCTCGCGGCGATTACATGATCGAGAGACACGCCAAAAAAGGCGAACTCTGCCCGAAAGATGACAACTCCTAATTCCCAGATTCAAATACAATAAAGGCGACAGTTTAGTCGCCTTTGTTCTTTTCTGGTTTAGCGACGGCTTCAAACGCTCGTGTAAACTGATAACTCATAATCTGGGGGCGAATCAAATCACATACTAAGTCAGACACATCATGCTTGGTGAATGGTAAATGTTCCGATAGAACCTCTTTGGACTCTTTATCAACCGTTTGAAAAGATTCAACAATTCTTAGAGGAACGTGAAACTGATGGTCTCTCACGAGAAAGAAATAGTATTGGAGATGTTCGCCATACGTCGCTGCGTTGTTAATCTCGCTACCAATTTTCACCGCTTCAACACGGCTGCCTTCACAATCAAATTTAAGCACATTGGTAATTTCTGCTTCCATAGAGCCTGGGACATAGACCACATAGTCAACACTGAGATCATGACTAACTAATACATAACTCTCGTCGCGCTCCTGCAGTTGATACGCAAAAGAATGAAATGCACTACAAAGCAAAATGAGCCCCAGCAGTTTCCTCATTCGGTCTTCCACTCATTTATGACTTTACGTACGAAACTCGTCTTAGCATCCGTATATTTATCGATAGTTATTTCAGCTTGCTCCACCAAAGAAAACTTCAGAGTTAGATACTCGCTTCTAAGCTCAGCACTTCCATTTAGTCTATCTCGAAATTGAATCCAGTCTCGCCACAACTGTCCTTGATACTGAGTGATGTGCAGATAGTGTGTTTTGACTTGATAAGAATCATCGGTGAACTTCGCAAAGACAATCTCATCTTGCTTTTCCACTTTCAACCGCAGAAATCCAACACTTTTCAGTGCATCAATCAGTTTTGGAGAAACATGAGGAAAGTGCTCAATACCTAACACCATATCGATAATAGGTTTGGCAGGCATATTCATAATGGCAGTACTGCCAATATGCTCGATTTGAGTTAGCGGTATCTCCGTCATTAACGCCAGTTCAGAGCGGCAACGCACAAACTCCTGTCGCCATGCAGGGTCATGTTTAACGACGTCGACTTTGTGACTGGCTAAACCTAATTTCATCCATCCCTCTCCTAATAAACCCAAATATCATAAGAAGAAAGTTATCCAACCACCAAAGTAAAAGCCAAACTTCCGGCACACCCGACAATAATCACCCAACAAATAGAGTCATCTCTGGTGTACTTTTGGTTTGGCTTTCTACTGTTAAACCGTCTCGGTTTTCGCCTCTATCTTCTCATTCACTTTATCGCAAATGTATTCCCCAATGGGCATTGCAGATGTCGCTGCAGGAGAGGGGGCGTTGCAAACATGCAGGCTTCTCGCGCTTTCGGCAAACAAGAAGTCATGAACCAAAGTGCCATCGGATAACACCGCTTGTGCGCGAATACCCGCAGGATATGGTTTGAGATCTTCTACCTTGATGCTAGGGCAATATTTGTTGACCAACTTGAGATAGCCCGGCTTCCACCACGAGTTCTTAAACTCATCCAGTCCAGTTTTTAGATGCTTTTGTGTCACCTTCCAGAAACCGGAGAAACTGAGCATTTGCATGGTATCTTGCAAGCTGAAGTTAACCTTGTTGTACCCTTCTCGCTTCCAGCCTTGCACCGCATTTGGACCAACGGTCACACTGCCGTCAATCATGCGAGTTAGGTGGACACCTAAGAATGGCAAGTCAGGGTCTGGAATTGGATAAATAAGATGATTCACCACCTGGTCGTGTTTGCTATCTAAGCGGTAGTATTCACCACGATAAGGGATGATTTGGAAATCGGTCGGAATAGACATCATCTTAGTCATACGATCCGCCATCAAGCCGCTGCAGGTGACCAAGAATTTGGCATTGAGCTGCATGGTTTGCCCGTCTGAAATGCAGGTCAGTTGGACTTCTTCGTCCTTCTCTTCGGCAGCCACCACTTTGGTTCTCAGGCTAATTTGCCCGCCGAGCTTTTTGAACTCTTCCGCCATCTGCTCAGTGACCAAACGATAATCGACAATACTGGTAGTTTTGACATAAATCGCGCCCAAGCCAGTGATGTTTGGCTCAGCCAGTTTGAGTTGAACTTCATCGAGTAGCTTTACGTCAATTCCGTTGACATGGCAGCGCTCATAGAGGGCATTCATGCGTTCGACTTCTTGCTCGTTGGTCGCAACCAGCAACTTGCCACAGTTCTCCACCGGAATATAGTGCTCGGCACAGAACGAAATGGTTCGCTCTACCCCACGCTTACAAAAATCCGCTTTTAAGCTGCCCGGAGCGTAGTACACCCCGGCATGAATCACGCCGCTATTGTGTCCGGTTTGGTGCTTGGCAAAACCGGACTCTTTCTCAACCAATAAAATGGATTTGTCTGGATGACGTTGCTGCAGTTGCCATGCCGTCGACACACCAACGATACCGCCACCAACAATGATGTAGTCATAGACTGATTTCATACGACCTCTTATAAAACCGATAGTTGAGATTGTTGCAATTTGAACTTGCGACCACTGTAAATGAACACCGCGACAAATACCGCGCAGCTTGCCACACGAACCAACATTGGTATGTCGTGCCAAACCAGCAATGTACCCACCACTACCAACAAGAGACGCGTCAGAATGTTTAGAGGACCTTCCAAGTAGCCTTCAATAGCACCAATCAATGCATAGGTACCGATGATGGCAAAGAAACCTACAGTGATCACCGATGTCACATCCCAACTCACCAAGCCTGTGTAAGCAATCAACAGCGGGACAAGATACAAACCTTTGGCGATTTTCCACGCCATCAAACCAGTGCGCATTGGCGGTGTTTTTGCAATGGTTGCTGCTGCAAATGCGGTCAAACACACTGGAGGAGTAACGTTACTGTCTTGCGATAACCAGAAGATGATGAGATGAGCAGCCAGCAATGCCAAACCTACCGCCTCCATACCCAGACTTTGCTCTAGTAGGGTTTCCATAAAGTCCGCAGGCACTAAAGCCACCATTTCTTTCGCGGTTTCCAACGCCATTGGTGCATTAAGCAGTTCCAGCTTTTCTGGCGCCGCCAACATAAAGATGGCTTTTGCTTGTTCAGGCAGTTGACCTGACACCATCAATTCAAGTAATTGGTTTTCCGCAATCAACTTGTAAAGCGCAGGGGCAGACAATGTACCCAATACAATATACGCCGCTGTCACGGGTAAACCCATGCCCAATACCAGAGAAGCGAGCGCAATCAAAACGATCATGATGAACAAGTCGCCATTCGCCCAACCGTCGATCATCAATGAGAACGTATTACCAATGCCCGTGGTGCTGATCACGTTGACCACCAAACCTATACCTACCAGCAATACGGCGGTTGTCGCCATGTTTTTCGCACCTTGTGAAAGTGCTTCGATGATCGCTTTTGGTCCCATCTTATGATCTTTCGAAAACCAAGAAGCCACCACCACTGAAATGATCGACAAGCCCGCAGCGTAAGTCGGCGTAAAGCCTTGAACCAACAAAGTGACCAATACCGCCAGTGGAATAAGGTTGTGCCATCCGCTGATCACTACTTTTAGTAGAGACTCATCACTGGTCGTGATCTTTTGAACGCCGCTGCGTTTGGCTTCGATACGCACAAAGAACGCCACAGACAAGAAATAAATAAGAGCAGGAATAAAAGAAACCGCGATGATATCAACATAAGGAATTTGCGTGTAAGACGCCATGATGAAAGCACCCGCCCCCATCACTGGTGGCATCAACTGACCACCTGTTGACGCTGCGGCTTCAACGCCCGCAGCAAAGCGCGAAGGGAAACCTGCTTTCTGCATTAAAGGAATACTGATAACACCGGTGGAAACCGTATTTGCCACACTAGAGCCTGATACTGAGCCCATCAAACCGGAGCCAATCACCGCAATAAAACCGGGACCACCGATGATTTTGCCAGCCGCAGCACGTGCCACATTGATAATGTAATCACCGACACCAGAGCGAACAAGAAAAGCACCAAACAGAATGAACATGAATACGAAAGTCCAACTGATGCGCGAGATAGAACCAAACATGCCCTCAGAAGAATAAAAGCTACGGTAGAGCAAAGTTTCCATGCTCAAACCCGGAAAGTGGAAAATACCTGTCGCCCACTTACCCCAAAGCACAACGTAACTCAGACACACCACAATCAGCACAGGAATAAACCAGCCCATGGTGCGTCGGATAAGCTCAATAACAATCAGGATTGCCATGATGGCGAAGACCCAATCGCTGGTCACGAACTTCACACCGCGTTCATATAGCGCATCTTCGGCATAGGGAATGTAGAGCAAACACGCGACCGCGCCCATAGCAATCAACACATCAATGCCGAGTGCAATCTTACTCTGCTTGAGAGAGATATGAGCCGGATACCAAAGCGCACAAATCACCGCAAAGCCAGCAAAGTGGGTCGCGGAAATCCATAACTCTGGTAACGTCGATAAAGTATTAAACCAAATGTGCAAAGCAGACAACACCACGCAAAACACAGTGACTGTAGTGGTTACCCACGGAAAATCAGTGCGCGTGGGCAGCTCAAACTTCTGCAATTCCTTTTCTATTGAGTCGCTCATCTCATACTCCAAGCTCTGGCGGCTTTTTCCATCTTAGAAATCGGTAGGGATAAAATGCCCCGAGCCGAAACTCGGGGCTAAGTAGGCGTTATTTCGCCATTAGATCTGATGGGATTTCGATGCCCATTTCTTTGTAGTAACGCGCTGCGCCTGGGTGAAGAGGCACTGGCAAACCCGCAATCGCTTTCTCAATCGCCATTGCTTTTGTTGCTTTGTGGATACCTTGTAGGAAAGGCAGGTTCTCGTAGATCGCTTTGGTTAGCTGGTAAACGTCTTCTTCCGAGATATCTTCACGAACTGCCAAGAAGTTTGGCTGTGCAATGGTGGTGATCGGCTTATCTAAACCCGGGTACGTGTTCGCTGGGATCTCGTACTTCGTCCATAGGTTGTAGTTGCCGTTCGCCTCTTTGATTTGTTCGTCAGTAAACGAAAGAATCGAAATGTCTTTACCCAGCGCAGCAAAAGCTTGAGTAACCGCACCAACAGGTACACCTGCAGGCGTGTTCATGCCGTCAATGGTGCCGTTTTGAAGTGCGCTCGCACTGCCGCCGTAACCCATGTAAGCAAGATTGAATTTATCAGGGTCGACCTTCAGACCTTTCATGATTTGGCGACCAGAGTTCTCAGTACCAGAGTTCTTCTTACCGATGGAGAACTTCTTGCCATCAAGGTTGTTCAGGTCAGTCACTGTGCCCGTTTTTGCTAAGTCAGAACGAACAATAAAGTGCTCAACGTTTTGCCACAACATAGAGACTGAACGCAACTGCTCTTGGCGACCGCTCTTCTCATAAGGACCTTCACCAGACCAAGCCCACGCACCGTAAAGACCTTGTAGAATCGCGAACTGTGCTTCATTTTCGTTCAGCAGTTTGACGTTTTCACCAGAGCCCGCAGAGCTGATTGCAGAAAGGGAGAAGTGGTGCTTTGGTGCCAATTTCACTTTGCTTAACGTCGCCAACGCTACGCCCACAGGGTAGTAAGTACCACCTGTCGATGCCGTTGCAAGAATGTAGCTACGATCTTCTGCCGCAGCGTTAGCAGCAATACCAAAAGAAGTCACAGCGACAGCCAAAGCTTTTACCAGCTTATTCATTTTCATTATTACTCTCCGTGTAGTCGTTTCACGATTGGGGATTTACATCATGTTAAATCTTTATTAACAACACATTCCCTAGAGCAATTGAAATGCCAACTTTTAACCCTTTGTATTTATTGAACTAAGTGCTGAAAGATATCAAGAATGAGCAAAATCATGCTGATTTGATAGCAAAGTAATGAGCAAGATCTTGCTCATTGAAGAGAAGAAGGTTTCACGCCTAGATCGCAAAAGGTTAATAAAATGTGATCAAGACAAAATAAATGCACTATTCATGAGGGTCTGTTGACCTTTCGAGCTGATTTTTGCAGCGAATTGTTGGGTTATTTATACAAGGCAGAGACTTTGCTGTGTAGCGAGCCTACATGAGAAGTCGATTACGCAGTAGAAATGACCAACAAACGCTGCCCGAAGGGTTCGGCTAAAATCGTTTTATGCTTTGTTAAGGAGTATTTGCTTAGAATGACTAGGCGACACACTCCTTGCCTCACCTAAAACGATTTTATCTCGAACAAAATTTAACCGCGAAAGATCAACAGACCCTAATAAGCAATATTTTGCCGATGCAATTTTGGATTGAACTGCAACTAATGAGTGTCTTAACAATAAGAAGAAAAAGCGCATCATTCTAAACTGCTCACTTTATCAGCAGAGGTTTATAGCCTAAACGACTACAAATAGCACAAAAATACAGCAAAACAAGCCATGTTACAGAAATGAAAAGTCATTTATTCTAATTTTGAATTTAAAAAGCAGTTCGATCCACCAGTTCAGAAACAAACATTGACCGTATCAACTTATTTTCTACTTCGGGGTTGTGCCAATAGCCCTATGTTCGTTAGGGTAACCACACACCAAGGCAAACGTATTCCTTGGTATTTTTTCGTCATTAAGGATCATCCATGTCAGCAACTGCGCAATTACAATTCGCTTTAAAACGCCCATCAGGCGTTGCTGCTGCGATCCTCCTGCTCTCTCTGAAACTGATTTAGAGCTGACAGGCTATATCTAAACTTTCTGTCAGCTTGAGAAGAAGCTGACGGGAACACCACATACTCCTCCCATTCCTTTCAGTTTCTTCCAAGCGAAACATAAGAGGAATAACAATGTTAAGCGCACGCAATATCGCCGCTTTGGGCTTCATGACTTTCGCCATGTACTTAGGCGCGGGTAACCTGATCTTCCCTCCATTTTTGGGTTATCAAGCAGGTGAAAACTTTCTGAGCGGGATGTCTGGCTTCCTCTTAACGGGCGTAGGTCTGCCTGCGATGGCACTGGTGATGGTGGCTATCGTAAACGGTTCAGACAAATTAACCGCTGCCCTACCTAAACCTTTGGCGACCAGTTTTTGGGTAATGGTATTTATCGTAATTGGTCCTGCGTTCGTAATACCACGTGCCATTACCGTCGCTTACCAATTTAGCTTTGCACCAATGTTTGGTGATGCCGCTTTGGTGCCTTTCACTATTGCTTTCTGTGCTATCACCATCTTGTTTGCGCTATACCCGGGCAAATTGGTCGACAACCTAGGTAAGATCTTAACGCCTGCCTTGATGGCTATCTTAATCATCATGTCTGTGACGGCTTTGATTTCTCCTGCAGGTGAGCTAACTGCCGCAACAGGACCATACGTATCTGGCGCATTTGCTGAAGGCTTGACCCAAGGCTACATGACCATGGATGCGCTAGGTTCTATCGGTTTTGGTTGGATTATCTTCCGCGCGATTCGTAGCATGGGTGTGGATTGTCCGAAAGCCACCGCAAAATACACGCTAATCGCAGCTTTGATGTACGCGGTTGCCATGGCGTTTGTTTACATCTCATTGGCTTACATTGGCTCGACAAGCTCATACTTGGGTTCTGAATTCAGCAACGGTGGCGATATCTTAACGGCGTTCACCTTCAGCCACTTCGGCGCGTTTGGTTCGCTATTATTAGGCGCCGTGATGGTATTAGCGTGTTTGACTACTGCTATCGGCGTAACCACAGCAGGCAGTGAGTTTTACGACAACACTTTCAGCAACGTGAACTACAAAGGCTGCGTTATCACGACCATGGTATTGGCAGGTTTAATCGCTAACGTAGGTCTAGAGCAACTATTGGCGATCACATTGCCAGCAGTTGTGGCGCTTCACCCAGTAGCGATTGCATTGATGATCATGGCACCAGTGCGCAACAAGATGTCGCAAATCATGGTCGTCGCGACCGCATTCACTGCTCTAACGTTTGGCTGCGTTGATGCGCTGCACATCCTAGGTTACATGCCAGAAGCCGCAAACCAATGGTTAGACAGCAACATGCCGCTGTACCACTATTTTGCAAGCTGGATTGTTCCTACTATTGCGATGGTGATTGTGGGTGTAGTCTTTACCCGCAAGGCAACTCAGCAACATACCGAGTTGGCAAACCAAGCCTAGATTGGCAAGTACCTTAACAAATAAGTACCTCAACAAAAAACGGCTTCCTTAGAAGCCGTTTTTTCTATGTATAGTCAGAGCGATTCAAACCAAACTTCTGCATCTTTTGGTTGAGGGTTCGGCGCGGTAAATCTAGCTCGACCATCACATCTGTAATTCGTCCTTGGTGTCGAACTAGCGAGTCATGCAGTACCTTACGTTCAAAGTTGTGCAGCTGAATAGCTAACGGCACGCCAGATTGGGTTTCTTCGGTCGTGGAGGATGGCCGACTAGAGAGTACTTCCATAACTGAGACCGTATTGTCTAATGCAAACCGCATTGCTACATTTCTCAACTCACGAACGTTCCCAGGCCAAGCATAAGCCAGAACAGCTTTTCTATCGGCTTCACTTAATGGACGACTCTCAGGGTTACTTTTCAGGGCAAAGTGTTCGAACAAGATCAACGCGTCCTCTTCTCGCTCACGCAATGGTGGTAAATAGATCTGCGCCACATTGAGCCGATAATACAAATCCTGACGAAACTCATCATGATCATTGAGATCTTCTTTCGCGGCGGCGATCACTCTCAAATCAACTGAGATCTGCTGATTACCCCCAACGCGCTCCACCGTATGTTCTTGTAATGAACGCAACACTTTCACCTGCATCGACAGCGGCATACTCTCGATTTCATCAAAGAACAAGGTGCCTTTATCCGCGTATTCCAATTTACCAATGCGCTTTTTACCTGCTCCAGTAAATGCCCCAGCTTCATGCCCAAACAGCTCACTTTCAAACAGGTTCTCAGGAATCGCGCCACAGTTGATTGGCACAAAATGATGAGCTCGACGTTGGCTTTCATTATGCAAACTGGTCGCCACCAACTCTTTACCACAACCTGTTTCACCGTAAATGATCACGTTGGTATCAATGCGTGCTAACTTGGCAACTTGTTCTCTAAGCTGTTGCATCACTCTGCTTCGCCCAATCAGCACTTCCTCTAAACCGCTCACGCTCGATAGATACTCTTGGCGATCTTGAGTAGAAGTTTGTGCGCGATAGCTTTCTACCGCATCGGTCACTCGTTGGGATAAGCGCTCTGGTTGGAAAGGTTTCTCGATAAAATCGAACGCACCGTTTTGTAACGCACCCACTGCCATATCGACATCACCATGTCCGGTGATCAAAATAACTGGCGTTGGAATGTGATTAGCAATAAGGCTTTCTAGTATCGACAAGCCGTCGGTGTCCGGCAGGCGAACATCACTGACAATCGCATCAAATTCTTGGCTAAGAATCGCGGCTTTGCCCTCCTCCCCCAAACTAAATGCGGTCACATTGAACCCAGCCAGTTGCAGCCATTGGCTGGTAGCCTGACGAACAATGTCATCATCTTCGATAAGTGCAATTTTAGGGGTGTCGTCAAAAGCCATGAGTTACTGCCTGCTTTATGGGGTGGGAAAGAAATCGCTCTTTATTAACGGTAGCAAAAACCACTGAGGAGAAAAGGAGCTAGATCTCACTTCTTGCTTACAAGTCTTTAACATCCAACCAGTTAGGCGCACTCTTTAATGACTGTTGGTGAGAACGCACTAGCTGAATGGAGTCAGTATGCAGCGCAAAAGGAATGGCAAAACATGGCTTGTGGTCGCAATTGCGGCAGTGCTGATGTTGTCTTGTTATAGCGCCAGCAGAGAGGTGGCTCGTCAGTGGTTGAGTGTACAAACTCAAACCGAAGCTCAACAAAAGCTGCTCGACTATATTGGTGAAGTTCGCCGTGCACTTAAACGCTTCTACCACTTACCTTACCTCGTCACTAATAACCCTGAAACCATCGCGTTTGTGAAAGGAAACCGGACTTATTACGAGCCAATTCAAGCTCAGTTAACACAACTCGATAAAGCCGCCAATACCGAAGGCTGGTTGGTTCTCTCCAATTCTGGTGAGGTATTGGTGTCGAGTTTAATCGAAGAGCGCTTTAGCCTGTCTGACCGAAAAGCGATTGTGGAACAAATTCACAATCAAGCCGGTGGTGTCTCCTTGGTGAACAAAACCAAAGGTTCAAGCCCGTTGTATTATCTGGCAGCCCCTATTTACGACGGTTTAGATATCGCGGGCATTGTGGTGGTGCAAATTAACCTAAGCTTGCTGACCGAACAGACCATTACCAGCCAAGACATCATCACGCTACAGAACCGACAACAACGCTTTTTCTTATCAAGCAGTTCTCTCTACAACGCTGATTGGTTTAACGAACCGAGCAACACAGTTCAGTTAGAAACGCAACGCTTATACGACAACACCAATATCAGTGTGTGGACGCTCAACCAGCAACGCTATTTTGCACACACCGTTAAATTGGATGATTTGAATTGGTACGTCAGCTACCTCACCCCTTCTAAGCCGATTCAACAAACCATCAATGTGATTGGTTGGAGCGTAGCAGCGCTGCTCTTATTGGTTGTATTACTCGTCATCATTGGCTTACAACGCCGCCAAAAGCACATCAACCAACAAAGAATTCAAGCTCTGTTGGAAGAGTCCCAACGCCGCTTGAAACAGATGATCAATAAGACCCACGTTGGTTTGCTATTGATTGATGAACAAGGGCAACTGTTCGATCTCAACCCAATGGCGAAGCGTTTATTCTGTTTACCAGAAAGCGTCAATCGACACGCTTTTGCTTGGGAGTTATTCGATGCAGGCAATCCCAATTCCACCACACTTAAGTTGCTCAAGGATTTACCTAAACATAAAGAGCTCGCAGAGATCAGCACGGTCGAAACCATTGCCAGACGCAGTGACGGAAGCGTCTTCCCTGTCCTGTTCTCGCTGACCAGTTTCCCTTGGCATGGCGAGCAGTATTTCCTTGCGACGATCATCGACATCAGCAAGCGGAAAAAAGCTGAGCAATCGCTGCAACAGGTCAACCAAGAGCTGGCACAGCGGGTAGAAGAGCGAACTCAAGCGTTAAAAGAAGCGCAAAGCCAGTTGATTGAATCGAGTAAAATGGCCGCCTTGGGTCGCATGTCGAGCGCGATTACTCATGAGCTCAATCAGCCACTGACAGGCTTGCGTACCCTGCTCACTACAAACGAACTGTTAGCAGAACGTGGCGAAACCGAGATGATGAAAGCCAACAATGTGCTGGTGCAAAAACTGATTGATCGTATGGCGAGCATGACGAGCCAATTGAAGACGTTCGCCTACAACAAACCAGAGCGACTCCAACCTCTCTCCCTTACGGCTGCTTTAGAAGAGACCCTGCGAGTGTATCAAACTCAATTAGCCGATATTGATGTGCGAATTCGTATTCCCCATGATTTGCCCCATATTCTGGGTGAAGAACAAAGGCTGCTTCAAGTTCTTGGCAATTTGGTCTCCAATGCTTTGGATGCAATGAAAGAGACAGAAAATCCACAGCTCAACCTCATCGTCAATCAAACTAAAATGCAAGTTGAGTTAGCCGTCAGTGACAATGGCTGTGGCGTGTCAGATGAGATGCTTGAATCCATGTTCGAACCATTCCAAACCTCAAAGAAAATTGGTGAAGGATTGGGGCTGGGTTTAGCAATTACGGCAAACAATATGCGTGATATGAACGGACAAATTACTGTGCATAAGAATGAACAAAATGGGCTGACTTTCACTTTATTGTTCAAATCAGCTTAAGTTTATATTGATTACAAAATCATCATTAGAACTAGGCATCCCCGCTGTTTGAGAAAAACACGATCTCGATACAAGAATCCCTCCTTGACCTACACTATTCTCAAGCAAATAAAACGAATAACTTCCGAACGATAAAGAGTGAGAAACATGATTAAGTTTCCTGAACATTTTCTTTGGGGCGGTGCCATTGCTGCAAACCAAGTCGAAGGGTCGTACAACCTTGGGGGTAAAGGGTTATCGACATCAGACATGCTGCCAAACGGTATTTTGAGCCCACATCAAACCCGCGAAGAACGCACGCCGGGTATCAAAGACGTGGCGATCGACTTCTACAATCGCTACCCAGAAGACATTGCGCTGTTCAAAGAGATGGGCTTTAACTGTCTGCGCCTATCTTTGGCTTGGAGCCGCATCTTCCCGAACGGTGACGAACAAGAGCCTAACGAAGAAGGTTTGGCGTTCTACGATAGAATTTTTGACGAACTTGCCGAGCACAACATCCAACCTTTTGTGACCTTATCTCACTACGAAATGCCTTACGCACTGGTTGAAAACTACGGTGGCTGGGGCGATCGTCGCGTCATCGAATTCTTCGAACGTTATGCTCGCACTGTGCTGGAACGCTACAAAGACAAAGTGAAGCTGTGGTTAACGTTCAACGAAATCAACATGTCACTGCACGCACCATTTACCGGTGTTGGTTTGCAGGAAGACGCCAGTGAACAAGAGATTTACCAAGCGATTCACCACCAGCTAGTCGCAAACGCAAAAGCGGTAAAACTGTGTCAGCAAATCGTACCAAACGGCAAGATTGGTAACATGCTGCTTGGCGCAATCAACTACCCATATACCTGTAATCCTTATGACGTGCTTGCTGCAATGCATGAAAACAACAAGTGGTTGTTCTTCGGTGATGTACAAACACGTGGTCAATACCCTGGCTACATGAAGCGTTACTTCCGTGAAAATGGCATTGAAATTCAGATGGAAGCAGGCGACTTAGAAGAGATCGCATCAGCAAGTGTCGATTTCATCTCATTCAGCTACTACGCAAGTGGTTGTGCGAGCGCGGATCCGAAACAAAAAGAAGTGGGTAACATCGTCGATAGCGTACCAAACCCATATCTTGAGAAGAGCCAATGGGGTTGGTTGATTGATCCAAAAGGCCTTCGAGTTCTGCTGAACTTCCTTCACGATCGCTACCAAAAACCACTGTTCGTCGTAGAAAACGGCTTGGGCGCGCGTGATGAACTCGATGAAAACGGTGAGATTCAAGATGATTACCGCATCGCTTACTTGAACGACCACCTTGTACAAGCACACGAAGCAATTCTTGATGGCGTTGAGCTGATGGGCTTCACCAGTTGGGGACCAATCGATTTGGTCGCAAACTCGACCGCTGAGATGAGCAAGCGCTACGGTTTCATTTATGTGGATCGTCATAACGATGGTCAAGGTACGTTAGAACGTAAACGCAAGAAGAGCTTCTTCTGGTATCAAGATGTGATTCGCACTGGTGGCGCTTCCTTAGAAAGCTAAGTTTGTTCTTATCTAGATATAAAGTGCATGTTTATTTAGATAGAAAACGACAAAAGCCCTGCAAATTCAGGGCTTTTCTTATTCCCGATTTTCAGTCGTATGACCTATTGGTTAAACACCAATTTCACCACCGTCTTCACGGCGAATAACCACCGTCGCGGCACGTGGACGCAGTGTCATTCCTGCAGGTGTTTCTTCCGCAGCATTGTCGCTGTATGGCCAGTTGCCTGGGTGCTGAATGTTCACAAACAGAGATTTGTAATCTGGGCTGATGGTAAAGCCCGTCACTTCACAGCCGTTAGGGCCAACAAAGAAACGTTTCAACTCAGCTTGGTTTTCTGCACCGATCACTTCTTGTGTGCCGTTTTCATCCGTCAGCTTAGAAGGTACAACTGCAAGCATTTGGTCATTGGTGTAAGACGTCACTTCATCTGCACCGTTGTCCGTTTGAATCCATAGGATTCCGCGAGGGTCAAACGCTAAGCCGTCTGGGCTCGCAAACTGGTTAAGCTCGGTCAAACTCGAACGGTTAGTGTCCGCATCACCGTTTGCCGGAGAACCAAACACGAAGATATCCCACGTGAAGTCTGTTGCTGCTTCGCCTTCATCCCAACGGATTACGTGACCAAACTTATTATTCAAACGTGGGTTTGCAGGGTTAGTTTCCTCTGTACGCTTAGTGTTATTCGTTAGCGTCAGGTAAACCGAGCCTGTGAATGGGTCAACAGTACACCACTCTGGGCGATCCATTGGCGTCGCACCCACAAGGTCTGCTGCGCCAGCCGTATTCAGGATGATTTCTGCTAGAGAATTGAAGCTATCTGCCAAAGTACCACCAGAAACCGTCGTGCTGTCTAGTGTCAGTGGTAGCCAAGTACCAGAGCTGTCTTCGTTGAAGCGCGCCACATACAGTGTGCCTTCATCCATGTACTTGTCACCCATCGCCAAGCGGTTATCAGGGTTAGCATCCGCAGGATCCCACGCTGCCGCAGATTCAAATTTGTATAGGTACTCAAAGCGAGAGTCGTGACCAGAATAAAATACTACTGGTTTGCCTTCTTCAAGCTTGCCGAATGTACAGCCTTCATGACGAAAGCGGCCTAGTGCAGTACGCTTCTTCGCACGTGAGTTTTGCGTGTAAGGGTCGATTTCAACAATGTAACCATGGCCGTTCGCTTCATTACGGTAATCATCTAATGCACTTGCGCCCGTAGGCTCAACATTGAAGCGCGTAAACTCGTCCAAGCGTTCTTCAGCGTTGCCCGCCAACGTTTCCCATAGGTAGCGAGTGCGTTCGTCATCTACACCAATACGATCTTGCTCTTCAGTGCGAACACCTGCGTTAACGAAGTAACCCGGCCAGTTCTCTTCACACGTTAGGTACGTGCCCCAAGGCGAGAAACCGTTACCACAATTGTTCAGTGTGCCGCGCGCTTGGCTGCCATCTTGAGAGAAGCGAGTTACGGTCAATTCTGTATTCGCGACAGGGCCAGAAAGATCCATAACCGTTGCACCAGTGTAGCGTCGGTTTAGTGGATCGGTATCGACTAACTTCCACATATTGTCTTCGAGCTGTATGCGAACCACAGACACGCCGTGTGCATTAATTTCCTTACGAACTTCATCGACGATAGTACGCACACCGCCCACAACTGTTGGGCCACTTGGGTGCAGTGCTGAAGTATCAATGTACTCGTGGTTGATACACAACAAGCCGTCCGTGTCGCTGTCGTTTAGTGAGAAGAAATGCATGCCGTCATGGTGCATACCAAGTGCATTGATTTGATCGGTGCTTGTATTGCTGCCGTCGTCTTTCCATGCATTACCTTGTGCGTTTAGAGGCGTACCCCATGGCACCAATACTTGTGCTATGTAACCTTGCGGAATCGATACTGCATCCGTCAGTGAGCCCGGAATCGAATCAAAATTGAGAACTGCACTTGAAACGCCAGAGCCGCCACCAGCAGAAGTGCCTGAACTAGAAGAGTTGCACCCAGATAGACCAAATGCGCCAAAAGCGGTCATCGCACTGATACCTAGGCCACCTTTCAGGATACTGCGTCGAGATAGGCTCGCTTCCAGTACTTCTTCAAAAGGTTTGTTATTACTCTGGTTGTAACGCGTCGCGTCGAAGGTTTCCTTACTCATGGTGTTGCTTTCCCAGTGTTAGGTTGAATTATAGGTTTGTAAATCATTGAGCGAGGGGAAGTTTGGAAGAGAAAAGTGACAGAACTAGTCTATCTTTATGAACTTTGTGTTTAGAAAATGTTATAAATCACCCCTCTATTCTACGTACTTTCGATTTTGCTTGGGCTGAGCTAGATTTGGAGGTATAAGGTTTACTCAAATCATCTACGAGAAATAATCATGAAACTAGATAAAATCGATAACAAAAATCGTCGTCTTCGCAAGAAGCTGTTCCTAGGCGAATTCGCAATCCTAGGTTTTGAGATCAGCTGTGAGACTGACATCAACGACTTTGACCGTTACGATGCATTCGTTGATGAGTTTATCGACTACATTGATGGCCTAAACCTTTGCTTCGGTGGCGGTGGCCTAGAGCTGTTTGAAGGCTTCCTATGTTCAACAGAGCGTTACGAAAGCGCAACTGAAGAACAAAAAGCACAAGTTCTAGCTTGGCTACAAGCTCGCCCAGAAGTAAGCAGCGCAAAAGCTGGCGAACTGGTTGACGCAAACTACCTGTAATTACGGAATCACTCTGTAATAAATAGAGTAGAGCAAGTAATGAGAAAGCTGGTCTTCGGACTGGCTTTTTTGCATTTAAGGCTATGGTTTTGTGCTGAAATGTTGAATCTAGAAAGAGTGGAACGTTTGGTTTTTTTGGGAAGCTCAGTTTAGGAAAGCTGGAGTCTTGGAAAGTATGGATGCGCTAGATAATTTTAGAGCTGGCATTTTATGGAAGGTTATCCGTCCATTGCCAGCTCAGTGCCATTGAGTATGGTTTACTATGCTTTTTTAGCAGTCTCAGTCTTTGTGTCTTTCCAGTATTGGATACGAACACGGTGTAGCTGAGCTCTTCTCATCTTTTTCATAGCAATCTCCCTCATCTATATAGGTAACGCTCATCTTGAGCTTATTGTCTAAGGTTGTATTCCTCTTCAATCTATCGAGGAACGAATCAATTAACCGTGACTAATTTCACAACATAATGATAAAAGTAGAAGCGTTGCAGTCATTTTTTGACCAGTAAAACTGCTTTTATCTTGTTGATACGGTCAACTTACTCACCACTTATGACAGAAATATGGCAATCAAGTTCCCTATTTAACCTGTCATCGAATCTTAATAACGATTCTTAGATAACCTAGCAAATAATATACCAGTTGCACATAAATTCCAGTTTAGTACACAACAAAAGTACGCACATGCTCAAACTAAGGTTGGATTCGCTGCTGGTAATGTTGTCGGTAATCTCGCGGAGTTAGCCCTTTGTAGGTTTTAAAGTGGCGATTAAACAAAGCTTGATTGCGATAGCCTACTCGTTCAAACACGATCCCTATTGGTAACTCCGTCGATTGCAACAAATCAGCGGCATGGTTGATTCTTAGCTTCATCAAACGTTGGCTAAACGGCTCTTTAAAGTGCTTTTGAAACAATCGTGTGACCGCACTTTCACTCAACGACAAGTAATTAGCTAAATCGGCCAATGTCACCTTGTTGGCAAAATGCTGCTCAAGATACGCGTTCACACTTGCGACGCGCGCTCTTTCTTGTTGCTCGTGTTCACTCATCGAAAGGTATGAATGGGTCATCAAGGTTTTCGCCGCTTCGTCATGGGCAACCAAAGATAAGATATGAATGAATCTCGACAATTGTTCCATCGCGGGCACTTTCATCAACTCTTGCAGAAGAACCACTACTTGCTGTGCCGTTCGCTCAGAGAACACCACTCCTTTATTTGCGGCTTTCAATAACGGGTCTAGTTTGCGTAGCTCAGTACAATAGAACATTAGGTTCGCGATCCACTCACGCTTAAACCAAATCACATGAGTCTCGCAATTGCTTTCTACCGACGTGGAGTGAATAGAGTGAGGCACACCTGGCGCAATTAAAAGCATCTGATTGTGGCTCACCTCTAGCTCGTGATGCCCAATGTGCAAAGTCCCCGTAAAATTACGGTGGATGACCAACTCAAAGACGTCATCGTGAAAATGAAAATCGTATTCTTTCGCTGGTTCATCAATACGACGGTAGCGCCAAGAAAAACCAGGCCTTTGCGGTACTTTTTCGATGTGCGCCATTTGATACCCCACAAGATAGTATTGTTTCACGCGCAAATAATATCAGTATTACGAGCATATTCTTCATCACGCCTCAATAGTATTGATATTGAGCGGCATACTATCAACTAAGCCTCATCACGCTCCTTATTCTTCTCTTGTAAAGACAAGCTAACTAAGGAGCTTTTATGAGCAACTTTAAAACCAAGCTACGCCAGATCATGCAAAAAACTCGTGATGAGTGGGCTGCGTTTGCGATAAAGGAAATGGGAATTTCATCTAAAGCCATCGCCAAATCTTATGGCTACAAGTCGAGTTGTGATCTTGAGCAAACTCTCAAACAAGACGAAAAAGACGCCGATTCGTACATTCGCTCGGCACCTTGTGCGAGATCTCTCACAAGCGATGTAAGCAAAACGACCATTTTTGACTAAGAACAAATCGAACAACAAACCTAACTAACTGAAAATTAACAATTATCATTTTTTAAGCAATATTCGCTGCCAAAGTTTTTTTACCTAGCTGATTGAGAGTAATCAGCAAAACAACAATACTAAGTGTGTCGACAGGATGTTGGCGGGAACAGGAAAAAAGCCTAAAGGATTGGGTATCTTCAGGATGAAGATTTGATAGCTTAGGATGAGTTGTCAGCAAGGATGTAGTTAAGCTCTAGGATAGAGTTCGCCCGTCAGGATGATAGGCAAGAATGGACACCGCTAGGAAGGCGATGAACAAGGAACTC
The DNA here is from genome assembly GCF_002875385.1 of Vibrio sp. 10N.222.52.B12. Lineage (NCBI taxonomy): Bacteria > Pseudomonadati > Pseudomonadota > Gammaproteobacteria > Vibrionales > Vibrionaceae > Vibrio > Vibrio sp. 10N.222.52.B12. Next base: position 94,988 of record NZ_MDAW01000122.1, read on the forward strand.
GGTTAAAGGACTTAGCCACAATCAAGGATAGATGCAGGGAGCACCTATTAGTAGCCGGATTGCTGCGAAAAAGAATAAGCCCCGTCTGGGAAACCAGGCGGGGTTTTATTTTGCCTGTCATTTACCATCCTCCTCTGCGTTATTCCACGCATCATGCTATTATTTCTACACTTTCTCTCGAAACGCTTTCTTTAATAAACGCTGAGCAAACAACGTCCTATGCTTAATCCAGTTTGGTTACACACATTCAAAACTCTTGTCGAAGTCGGCCACTTTACTCAGACAGCAGAAAAGCTCTATATGACCCAGCCCGGTGTCAGTCAGCACATCAAAAAGCTAGAGCAAGCTTGTCAGCATCCATTGATTAAGCGCGAGAACAAAAGCTTTGAACTGACAGAGCAAGGCCGAATGGTGTATGCCTACGCGTTAGAGTTGGAAGAGAAAGAGAAAAATTTACTGGAAGATCTGAGCTTCGATGATCCCTTTGCAGGTCATTGCAAGCTAGCTTGTTCCGGAGCACTTGCCTTGATGCTGTTTGATCCACTGCTTGAAAAACAAACCCAGCATCGCGGACTATCGATTCACTTGGAAGCGGCGCCGAATCAGTCGATTCTAAATGGAGTTGCTGATGGCCGTATTGATATGGGCATCGTGACTTACTCTCCCAATAAGAGTGTTTTCCAAAGTGAACAAATTGGCAGAGAAGCGCTGTGTTTGATCTTACCAAAGTCCTATCATGGAAAAACGTTAACGCCTGAACTGCTTCGAAGTTGCGGCGTGATTGGTCACCCGGATGCTGAGCATTATATGACGTTGTTTTTCGATCAATGTGCAGAGCCTTTACTCAAAGAGATCAAGGTCAGTGACATGCCATTATCAGGCTACGTTAACCAACTCAGTCAGATTCTATTGCCCGTTAGCAAAGGACTGGGGTTTACCGTTTTGCCCTACAGTGCGGTGGAGAGCTTTCCACTAAGAGAAGAGTTGTATGTGGCTGAGTTAAAACAACCGGTATACGAAGATTTGTTTTTGGTGAGAAAACGCAGCCGCACACTGCCACTGCGATACCAGACCATCAAAGAAGTATTATTGGATGTGATTGGTGGGGCTCATCAATGATGTTAGCCACTCTTCGCTGGTAATGCGTTTATCTTGGCAATCCACCCAATAGGGTTTGCCAGATAACCAGCTCTTTGACGCGACCTCTTTTATAAACACATCTACAGAATCAACGTCATCTTTGGCGTAATCCCATTTATTGCGCATGTGTTCTACCGCTTCTTGATTAGTGTACGCCTTGCCGTTGCGGATAAAGGTGCAAGAAGATTGCTCAACTCGCTTTATCAACGTCGAGATATCTTGCTCTACCCCTGCTAGTGCAAAGATAGGCAGAATGCTTAATGTAAGTAACAGTGTCCACTTTGCTTTCATTGCATCTTTATCCTTATCCCTGACCACGTAACTAATACCAAGTAACTACTAATAAGTGACTTAACTATTCTGGTGTTTGGCTGTTTAGCTCAGCCATTATTGCCACCATGCCATAGCAGGCTGAGGCTCCGCAATCGCCAAACGTTGACCAATCTCAGGGCTCACTAACGTTACACCACGCTCTTCACTAATGTCTAACGCGCGTTGCATCGGTTCATTCCAATCATGCATCGACAGATCAAACGTACTATTGTGAATCGGCATCATTACTTTGCCCTGCACATCAATGTGTGCTTGAACACTTTGCTCTGGGAACATGTGAATGTCTGACCAAAGTTCATTGTATGCACCGGTTTCGATCATAGTGAAATCAAACGGACCGTACTTATCACCAATCTCTTTAAAGCCATTGAAGTAACCAGAGTCACCACTAAAGAACACTTTGTGTTGTTGTGCATTAATAACCCAACTGCCCCACAGTGTCGTATCACGGTCTGTCAAACCTCGACCAGAGAAATGCTGAGTCGGAGTCAGTGTATATTCAATGCCGTCGACAGAATGTGACTCCCACCAATCTAGCTCGATCACTTTCTCCTCAGGCACACCCCAGTTGACTAGCAACTGACCGACTTTTAACGGCACCAAGAAAGTGCCCACTTTGTCACCTAGCACTTTGATAGAAGCTTTATCTAGGTGATCGTAATGGTCATGGCTGATCACCACCACATCGATACTTGGTAAATCTTTTAGCGTAATTGGTGTTTGGTGAAAACGTTTTGGCCCAGCCCATTGCACAGGAGACGCGCGATCACTGAATACAGGATCAGTCATTACCAATTTGCCATCGAGTTTCATTAATACACTTGAGTGCCCTAAACGGTAGATAACATCATCTTGCTCTTCTAACAGTTGATTCGCTGTCATGGCATGAACCGGAATTTCAATCGTTGGCGTTGGATTGAGGCGCTCAGTCGTAAAGTAGGCTTTCATGATGCCGAACATGTCACCCAAGCTGCTTTTGTATTCCAACTCTGTGTTTGCAAATTTGTCCGGGTATGTTGGCGCTTTTTCAGTATCAACATTAGAACAAGAAATCATTGATGTACCCATCGCGAACGCTCCTACTGTGGCTAGCAAAGTTTTTTTCATAAAAAGTTAACCCGAACAAAAGTAAACTACACGGTGCAGTTTACATTCTAATTATCAAAAGTAAACTACTTAGTGTAAAATAGATCCAGAAATGATCTTCTTAACTCGGCAAGTTTATGAATGTAAAAAGAAAAGGTCGCAGTGAGACCAAAAGAGAAGCCATCCTGTGCGCAGCAAAGCAAGCGTTCCAAGAGTTTGGGGTGCAAAACACCAGCATGGATAAGCTCTCTGCTATCGCGCAAGTCTCTAAGCGCACGGTCTACAACCACTTCCCTTCTAAAGAAGCGATCGTGACAGAGTTACTAACGGAACTATGGCGTTCTTCAATGATGGATAGCGACATTGAACGTTTACCAACACTCCCGCTAAAAGATCAACTGGTCGAATTGTTGTACAGCGAAATTATCGTGGTAACCGCACCTGATTATATTGAACTGGCGAAAGTGGCTTTCGGACACTTCTTGTTTAAGCCGGAAGATCTCAAAGAACAAGCAGAACACATGTCAAAGCAAGAAACGGCCTTGTACCGTTGGCTCACTCAGCAATCAGAAAAAAACACATTGAAGGTTGATGATGTGGACGTGGCAAGCATTCAATTGCACAACTTAATTAAAGGCAGCGCATTCTGGCCACAATTGATGGGAATGCGAGCTTCGCTAACCTTGGAAGAATCTAGGGTTTTAGCCACCCAAACGGCTGAACTCTTCTTAAGTCATTACTTAGTTCAATAACAAAAAGCGGCTGAATGGCCGCTTTTTTGTGATTTGTGCCATAGTAAATTGATGAAATTTTGACTCATTTTTCTTTTTCATCCCCTTGACAGTCGCATGCAGCAAGGCGTGAGAGTTCGATAAATTATTTTTGTCGTATCGACGATATTTTTTCGTTTTCATCTACTGAGAAAACGCCCTAAGGTTCGCACCTCTGACGACGTGGTTGTCCAACCACAATTCTAAGTCGCTGAAGAGAGTGGATTCTGTCACATCAATTACACCCACTCACTATACTCTATACTTACATTTTTAATTTGGTACTGACTTACTAAGGAATTGCCATGCGTATTGCTATTCTTTCTCGTAATGAGAATCTATATTCAACCATGCGCCTAAAGCAGGCGGGTGAAGAGCGCGGACATCAAGTTGATGTTATCGATACTCTGCACTGTTATATGGATATTACGAGTAACAACCCTAAGATCCGTTACATGGGTGAAGAATTGCCAAAGTACGACGCGGTTATTCCACGCATCGGTGCATCTATCACTTTCTACGGTACAGCGGTTGTACGTCAGTTTGAAATGATGGGCACATTCTGTGTGAACGAGTCAGTAGCAATCAGCCGCTCTCGTGACAAGCTACGCTCTATGCAGCTGCTATCACGTAAAGGCATTGGTCTACCTCGCACAGGTTTTGCTCACCACCCTGACAACATTCAGGACGTGATCAAAAACGTTGGCGGCGCACCATTAGTTATCAAGCTACTTGAAGGTACTCAAGGTATCGGTGTTGTTCTTGCTGAGACTACGAAAGCAGCAGAAAGTGTTATCGAAGCATTCATGGGCCTAAAAGCAAACATCATGGTGCAAGAGTTCATTGAAGAAGCAAACGGCGCAGACATCCGTTGTTTCGTAGTGGGTAACAAAGTTATCGCAGCAATGAAACGCCAAGCAAAAGAAGGCGAGTTCCGCTCTAACCTTCACCGTGGTGGTTCTGCTCAGCTTGTAAAACTAAGCAAAGAAGAGCGCGCAACTGCAATCAACGCAGCGAAAGTGATGGGTCTAAACCTATGTGGTGTTGATATTCTTCAATCGAAGAACGGCCCAGTGGTAATGGAAGTGAACTCTTCTCCAGGCCTTGAAGGTATCGAATCAGCAACTGAAAAAGACGTTGCAGGCATGATCTTCGACTTCATCGAGAAGAACGCAAAACCAAACGCTAACCGTACTCGCGGTAAAGGCTGATAATTGTTTGAGTGAGAGCCTGATAAAGGGCTCTCTTTTAACTCATCGCTAGGATGACACTATGAATCAGAAAATGATCATTGGGAACGCCGAAGCAATTTGCTTACCTGAGTTAGGGATTACTCACCTTGAAGCGCGCATTGATACAGGCGCACAGACTTCTTCTCTGCACGTAGATAACCTAGAGTGCACTGAACAAGACGGTCAGTCATACGTAGAGTTCGATCTACACCCAGATGTTTACCACTTAGAGCAAGTCGTTCGCTGTAAAGCTCCACTGAAGGCGAACCGCAAAGTGAAATCATCAAACGGTACTTTCGAACACCGCTGCGTGATCACAACGATGCTACGCATGGGCGACCAAGAGTGGCCAATCGACATCACGCTAACTAACCGTGAAAAGATGACTTACATGATGTTGTTAGGTCGTCAGGGTATGGCAGACAAAGTTCTGGTAGACCCGAGCCAATCTCACTTATTGGCTCCATAATCCCCGTAGCTTCAGATGAGCGAACTCCGTGGTCGCTCATCTGGCTCTTCTCTGATTTTCTAGCTGCCCTTCTCCTGTCTATCGTTCTTTCTTTTCAGAACAGAACGCATTAATCCTTTCAGTTTTATCTTCGTTACTCGCCAATGCGTAATGGGTCTAACCGGTGCAGTATTGATGATGTGTTGATACGCGCCTTCATCAAACTCAACCTCTCCCCCATGTCCTGCCAATAAACAGCTTGGTTTCATCTCAAAAACGCGCTTTAACGAACTGCGGTATTGGTTGGGATGAAAGATAGGAAATGGCGCGATCAAATGGCTTTTTACCTGCACCATTAAATCCGCTACGTACAACACACTCTGTTCGGCGTGATAAACCGATAAATCCCTGTCGGTATGCCCTGGTGTTTCCAATATCTGCCAATCAGCAAAACCGGGAATCACCTCTCCATCCACCAGCTCAATATCTGGCTTTAGTTTTCGCGAATACCATAAGTTGCGCTTGGGTTTGCGCATTCGGTTCGCCATCCAACGTGCCAAAATCAAATCCGTAAGATGCATTAGCCAACCATCAAAACCGCCATACCAATGTGTATCTCGTTTGGCTGCCAATAGCTTGCAGCCCGTCAAATCTCTTAGTTTGTGCGCCGCACCAGCGTGGTCTGGGTGCATGTGGGTAACAACGACCAACTTTAGGTCTGTGAACGGGCGATTGAGCTGGTGCTCGATAAAATCTTTGAGGTGAGGAATATCCGCTCGACTTGCGCCATCAAGCAGCATCAATTTGTCTGGATACTCGGCAAGATACATGGTTTGGATGTATCCCTGAATTCTGTGCAGCTGCAAAACATGTCCTTGTTTTGTTGAGTCTTTGTTCTTATTTTTTGTCGACCAAATCCTTACTGGTCAGACCAACTATAACAGCAGAATGGACAGTCTGTTAAATAAATGTTTACACCAACCATCAACAACAGTTGTTAATCGAAAGCACAAATTTTAATCATTAGACTCTGGTTGGATTTTATCCGTTAATGCGCGCACACGGAGTTCGTGTCAGGGTATGAGGTTAGCGCCTCATGATTTGCTTTTTTGTATTTTCTCCTCTATTTCCAATGAGGGCTTAAATACATTTTTGTGAGAATCGAGTTGGAAAAAGCAACTAAATTAGACCGCATCCGCGCGGACTACAACGTTCACTACTGGAGCCAAGGCTTCTACGGAATTGATGACCAAGGCGAGGTATACGTATCTCCTCGTAGTGACCGTGCACACCAAATCCCTTTCAGTGCGATTGTAAATGAACTAGAAGCTAAGCAGTTGAATCTGCCTGTGTTAGTACGCTTCCCACAAATCGTACACCAACGCGTGCATGGCATTTGCCAAGCTTTCAACCAAGCAATTGAAGAATACCAATATCCAAACAAATACCTGCTGGTGTACCCAATTAAAGTAAACCAACAGCGTGAAGTGGTTGATGAGATCTTAGCAAGCCAAGCACAGCTAGAAAATAAACAGCTGGGTCTTGAAGCAGGCAGTAAGCCAGAGCTATTGGCAGTACTTGCACTGGCTCAACAAGGCAGCTCCGTGATCGTGTGTAATGGCTACAAAGACCGTGAATACGTGCGTCTTGCACTGATCGGTGAAAAGCTAGGTCACAAAGTATTTATCGTACTAGAGAAGCTATCTGAGCTTGATCTAGTACTTGAAGAAGCAAAAAGCTTGGGCGTAACACCACGTCTTGGCTTGCGTATCCGCCTTGCATCTCAAGGTGCGGGTAAATGGCAAGCAAGCGGCGGTGAGAAATCGAAGTTCGGCCTATCTGCGTCTCAAGTATTGAGCGTGATTGATCGTCTAAAACGCGAAGACAAACTGGACACCATGCAATTGGTTCACTTCCACCTTGGCTCACAGATGGCAAACATCCGTGACGTTCGTAATGGTGTAAACGAGTCAGCACGTTTCTACTGTGAATTACGTGCCATGGGTGCAAACATTGATTACTTCGATGTTGGCGGCGGTTTAGCAGTAGACTACGACGGCACGCGTAGCCAATCTTCGAACTCGATGAACTACGGCCTTGCAGAATATGCACGCAACATCGTAAATACTGTTGGTGATGTGTGTCAGCAATACGAGCAACCGATGCCAGTGATCATCTCTGAATCAGGTCGTTCTTTGACTGCACACCACGCTGTACTTATCTCTAACGTTATTGGTACTGAAACATACCAACCGGAAGAAGTGTTCGAGCCAGCAGCAGACGCTCCATTCTTGCTACAAAACATGTGGCGAAACTGGGAGAACCTGCAAGATGGTACGGATGCGCGTGCATTAATTGAAATTTACAACGATACCCAAAGCGATTTGGTAGAGGTTCACTCACAATTCGCGACTGGCGTACTAAACCTTGAACAACGTGCGTGGGCAGAACAACTGTCGCTACGTATTTACTTCGAGCTAAGTCGCCAAATGAGTACTAAGAACCGTTTCCACCGTCCTATTTTGGATGAGTTGAGCGAACGTCTTGCAGACAAGTTCTTCGTGAACTTCTCTCTTTTCCAATCCCTGCCAGATGCATGGGGAATTGATCAGGTATTCCCTGTTCTGCCGCTTTCTGGTCTCGGTGATGTGGAAGAGCGTCGTGCGGTGATGTTGGACATCACTTGTGACTCCGATGGCGTAATTGACCACTACGTTGATGGCCAAGGCATTGAGAGCACGCTACCAGTACCAGCATGGAGCAAAGACAAACCGTACCTAATGGGCTTCTTCCTAGTAGGCGCATACCAAGAAATCCTTGGCGACATGCACAACCTATTTGGAGATACCCACAGTGCAGTAGTCAACGTTGATGAAGAAGGTCAGTTTGAGATCAGCTACATCAACGAAGGTGATAGCGTAGAAGACATGATGCGCTACGTTCACATCGACGTAGATGCGATTCGTGACAATTACAAACAATTGGTTTCAGCACGTGTTGAAGCCAGTGAACAAGAACAAATCCTAGCTGAACTAGAACAAGGTTTGGCAGGCTACACCTATTTAGAGGACTTCTGATATGAATGATTTGTTTACTAAAACCGATTATTCGCTTTACTCCAACTCTATGTCGTTTCTGCGTCGACCGTACATCAAAAATCCAGTATCGGCTGACGCAGACGTTGTAGTGCTAGGGGTTCCTCTGGACATGGCGACTTCTGGTCGTCCTGGTGCACGTATGGGTCCAGATGCGATCCGTCGTGCGTCAGTAAACCTTGCTTGGGAAGGCAAGAAGTTCCCTTGGGACTTCAACGTATTTGATAAATTGAAAGTGATCGACGCAGGTGACCTTGTGTTCGATTGTGGTGATGCTGAAGATTTCACTTACCGCCTAGAAGCGGCAACAAGTGAGATTCTAAAGAGCGGCAAGACAATGCTAGGCTTGGGTGGTGACCACTTCATCACGCTACCAATCCTACGTGCTTACGCAAAACACCATGGTCAAATGGCACTGATCCACTTCGATGCGCACACTGACACGTACGCAAACGGCAGTTCTTACGACCACGGTACTATGTTCTACCATGCACCAAAAGAAGGTCTGATTTCTGCGAAGAACTCAGTTCAAATTGGTATTCGTACTGAATATGACCAACAAGATCACGGCTTCAATGTGATCAACGCAATGCAAGCGAACGACATGTCGGTAGAAGAGATTCTGGCAGAGGTTCGTCGCACGGTTGCGGATAAGCCTGTGTATGTCACTTTTGACATCGACTGTCTGGATCCGGCGTTTGCACCGGGTACAGGTACGCCAGTTTGTGGCGGTCTGAACTCAGATAAAATTCTGAAGATCATTCGTGGTTTCGCTGGCATGAACATCGTAGGTATGGACGTAGTGGAAGTCTCCCCTCCTTACGACCACAGCGATGTAACGGCATTGGCTGGCGCAACTGTCGCACTTGAGTTGCTTTACGCCTACGCTTCAGGTCGCGAATAACAAAAGTTGTTTTAAGTAAACGCTGTTTTTTTAAGGGAGTCTCGGCTCCCTTTTCTGTTTTTAAAGCACCTCAAAATTAGATTAGTTTTTCTAATCCAAATCATAGATTTTTATCTTGCTCAACTTCACACTTTTTGATTGCTAAGTCGGCACTCAAGCTCTAATATCTCGCGCCTAGATTCCCTAATCGCCTTATTCATTTGGCTCTCCTTAATGGAGCGCTAAGGCTTTTTACGTCCTAATTTTTAGAGAGATACGCAAATGTCCGCCTCGTTTCCATTAGCGAAACTTACCTTTTTAATCGCAATTCTGACTGCCGTAGGTCAAATGACTCAAACGATGTACGTGCCTTCTATCGGTCATATGGCGGGTGAGTTCTTGGTATCAGCGTCTTCACTTCAAGCCGTGATGGCGTGTTACCTGATCCCTTACGGTCTATCGCAATTCATCTATGGTCCGCTTTCTGATCGCCTCGGTCGTAAACCAATTATCGTTGCTGGTTTGATCATCTACATTCTTGGTACTTTGGTGGCGCTATTTGCTCATGAGTACGAATGGTTTCTAGCGGGTAGCTTCATCCAAGGTTTGGGTATCGGCTGTGGTGGAGCTATGTCTCGAACTCTGACTCGTGACTGTTTTGAAGGCGCAGAGCTACACCGTGCAAACAGCTTGATCAGCATGTGTGTGATTTTCTCGCCATTGATGGCCCCTGTACTGGGCGGTTACCTAACTGAAGCTTTCGGTTGGCGCTCTAGCTACTTATTCCTCGCACTATTTGGTATCGCGGTGGTCATTACCATGATGACAAGCATGATGGAAACCTTGCCGAAAGAACGCCGCAAACATGAGTCTGTGGCAAAGAGCTACAAGTTCGTGCTTTCAGACAAACGCTTCCAAGGCTTCTTATTGGTGTTGGTGGCAACTTTCGCGGGCGTTGCAGTATTTGAAGCAGCAGCCGGTGTACTACTGGGCGGCGTACTTGGCTTGCCAGCAACCACTGTCAGTTTGCTGTTTGTTTTACCGATTCCGGGTTACTTAGTCGGCGCAGGCTTATCTAGCTACATCGCACAACGTCGCTCTGAGCGTCGTGCTCTAAACGTTGGTCTAGTGGCTATCTTAGTTGGCTCAGCAGTGGTATTGATTCCGGGTCTGTTTGGTCTAACAACGGCGTTGACTCTAATTGGCGGTGCAACCATTTATTTCTTGGGTGCGGGCATTTTGTTCCCCGCGGCAACAACAGGCGCACTTTCACCGTTCCCATACCATGCGGGCACTGGCGGTGCGATTTTGGGTGGCATGCAAAACCTAGGTGCGGGTATCGCGACGCTGTTGGCTTCGTTCTTCCCGGCACAAGACCAAATGCCGCTAGGTTGTTTGATGATGGCAATGTCGATCATCGCTATGCTTGGTTTGCGTTGGGTTAATCGCAAGCACGATCACTCAAACGAAATGCCATTGGCGATCTAGAATCTGACTCTCATCACCCAAAAGGGACATGCTGAAAAGTGTGTCCTTTTTTTGTTGCACACATCTTACCCTTTAGCTCTCATCCACCAGCAATTGCATTTAACATCCCATCCAATCTTTGCTAAAAAGAACAGTTGCTTATACAGAAATTATTCGTTTGCCATTCGATATAATGATATTCACTGGAAGAACACAAACGTACTTTTACTCGCAAGATAAATGAATGGCGAAACAACACGAGAAGAGTACACAATAAGGATACACAGATGCGTTTCACTTTAACCACGTTGGCCGTATCGGTCGCGCTAGTCGCCGGATGCAGCAATCAAGGATTACCAACCATGAACCATTACTCCCAATCGCAACTCGTCGCTCAACAAACCCAAGCTCCCGTTGCTAAAAAAGTCCCTCATGCAATGACGATTCATGGTGATACCCGAATCGATGATTACTACTGGATGCGAGATGACGAGCGCCAAGATCCAGAAATCTTGCAACACCTTGAGCAAGAGAACCTGTACGCTGAAACCGTGCTAAAACATACAGAAGCACTGCAAGATCAGCTTTTTGAAGAGATCAAAGGTCGCATAGCGAAAGATGACAATTCCGTTCCGGTTCGTAAAAGCAGTTATTACTATTCGAACGAAGTCACAGGTGACAATGAATACGAAGTTCACCTACGTTCAAAAGACTTTGCAGGTAAAGATAAGCAAGTCATCTTAGATGTTAATGAGTTAGCGAAAGAACATGAGTTTTTCAGTATTGGCGGCTTAACGATCAGCCCAAATGAAAACTTGTTGGCTTATGGCGAAGATACGCTGAGTCGCCGCATTTACACCATCAAGATCAAAGACCTCACGACGGGTGAATATCTAAAAGATGAAATTGAAGGTGCTTCAAGTGCGATTGCATGGCAAAACGATAACCAAGCTTTCTACTACATCAAGAAAGACCCTCAAACACTGTTAGGTTATCAAGTTTACCGCCATGTATTGGGCACACATCAAACAAGCGATGAGCTGATCTACGAAGAAACCGACAGCGCTTACTACACCTTCTTGAGTAAGAGTAAAGACGGTGAGCAAGTTTACATTTGGCACTCAAGCACAGAAACAAGTGGCGTGTCTGTGATTGATGCTAACAACCCGAACGCCAAAGCTGAAGCTTTCTACCCTAGAGAGACTGGTATTGAGTACAGCATCGCTAAATTGGGTGATTGGTACTACATCTACACCAACTATCAAGCCGTAAACTTCCGTTTAATGAAAGTGAAAGCTGAAGAGATGCATGACCGCTCTAAATGGGTCGATGTCATTCCTGCTAATGACAATTCTCAGCTAGTCGATTTCGACTTGTTTGACGATCACCTTGTTTATGAGCAGCGTACGAATGGCCTGTCGACCGTGAAGGTTCGTCAATTATCAACAGGCAAAGAGTTTCCACTCGAGTTTAATGATACGGCTTTTGCTGCTTACCTCACAGGCAACCTTGAGCTAGACAATTCGAAAGTTCGCATCTACTACAGCAGCCTGACGACACCGGGGACTTACTACGATTTCGACCTAAATACAGGTGAATCTGAAATCATGAAGCAAACACCGGTACTTGGTGATTTTGATGCCGATAACTACCAGTCGGAGCGAATCATGGTGACTGCTCGTGATGGCAAGCAAGTGCCAGTTTCATTGGTTTACCGCAAAGACCTATTCAAGAAAGACGGCACTAACCCAATCTACCAGTACGGCTACGGCTCATACGGCTCCACTATCGAGCCAACATTCCGTTCAACTCGTTTGAGCTTACTTGATCGCGGATTCGTGTACGCAATCGCGCATATTCGTGGTTCAGAAATGCTTGGGCGTCCTTGGTACGAAGATGGCAAAAAGCTGACTAAGCAAAACACCTTCAATGACTTCATCGACGTAACCAAAGGACTTGTTGAAGAAGGCTACGGTGCCAAAGATAAAGTGTTTGCTGTTGGTGGCTCTGCGGGCGGCCTACTGATGGGCGCTATTATCAACCAAGCACCAGAGCTCTACCGTGGTATTGGCGCGCACGTTCCGTTTGTTGACGTAGTGACGACCATGTTGGATGAGTCGATTCCTCTCACGACCAACGAATACGATGAGTGGGGTAACCCGAATGATAAAACCTACTACGACTACATGCTGAGCTACTCACCGTACGACAACGTGAAGGCTCAGAGTTACCCGAACATGCTAGTGACTACTGGTTTGCATGACTCACAAGTTCAGTACTTTGAGCCAATGAAGTGGGTCGCCAAACTTCGTGAAATGAAGACTGACGATAACGTCTTGCTATTCAAAACCGATATGGAAGCAGGCCACGGTGGCGCTTCTGGTCGATTCAAACGATTAAAAGAAGACGCGCTTGAGTACGCTTTCTTCTTAGACTTGTTGGAGACCAAATAAGCTTCACTCGTCATTCGTTATGAGTCATAGAAAACAATGCCCGCTTTTACGCGCAATGTAGATCAGATAAG